>NZ_JBEZUT010000045.1:0-36340 GCF_040636595.1 Kitasatospora sp. NPDC036755 | reverse complement strand
GCTCACCATCTCCGGCGCCATGGTGGTCGGCTGCGAGCTGTTCGTCACCAAGTACGTGCAGCGCTGGCGGGCCGGCACCGCGGGCGGCGTCGGGCTCGCCCTGCTCGGACTGGGCCTGGCCGGGTACGCGCTGCCGGACTGGGCGGTCCTGGTCCTGCTGATGACCCTGGTCGGGGTGCTCGGCCAGATCATCAACGGCCCCACCATGTTCGCCCACCCGACCCGGCTGCCGGCCTCGCTGAAGAGCCGCGGGCTGGCGATGTCCCAGGCCGCCTGGGGCTCCGGGATCGCGATCGGCCCGACCCTCGGCGTGCTGGCCTGGAGCCGGCTGGGCAACGGCGTCTGGCTGGTCTGCGGACTGCTCGGCGGGCTGGCGGCGCTGGCCGCGGTGCGCGGCCTGAGCCGGCCGGAGTCCGCCGGTCCGCGGCCGTCCGACTGAGCCCCGCCCGCCCCGGCCCGGCCCGCCGCCGGTCATTCCACCCCTGCCTCACCCCGAAACGTTGGGACACCTGCCATGGCATCTGCCAATCGAGCGATCGTCGTCGTCGGCTACTCCGCCGACTGGCAGAAGGCGCTCAGCCGACTGGAACCCGACGAGCTGGTCGTCTTCATCGACGAACCGGACGTCATCCGCAAGCGCGGCGCCCGCGAGCAGCTGGCGCGGCTCGACTGCCCCTGGCAGCTGATCGAGTGGGAGTACCAGCACGACGAGGCCGCGGACGCCTTCGTGGCCGCGCACGGCGACCTGCACGCCGTCGCGGTGGTGCCCGGGCTGGAGTACGCGGTGCCGTTCGCCGCCCGGCTGGCCGAGCGCTGGGGCCTGCCCGGGGCGGGCTTCGGCGCGGCCCGGGTGCTGCGCGACAAGCGGGCGCTGCGCCGGGTGACCGGCGCCGCGGGGATCGCCAACCCGCCCTCGCGGGAGGTGGCGAGCCTGGCCGAGGTGCGCGCGTTCCTGGCCGAGCACGGGCTGCCGGCCATCCTCAAGCCGGCCAACCGGCAGGCCTCGATCGGCACCTGCGCGATCACCGAGGGGACCGACCTGGAGGCGGTCTGGCAGCAGGTGCAGGACCAGGACGAGGGCCCGTACGTGCCGGACCGCCGCTTCCCGCTGCGGATGCTGGTCGAGGGCTTCGTCACCGGCACGGAGTTCAGCGTCGAGCTGCTGGTGGCGGACGGCGAGCCGGTCTTCGGCAACGTCACCGAGAAAAGGCTGTTCCCCGGTCCGCGCCCGGTGGAGCTCGGCCACACCGTGCCCGCCGACCGGCCCGGCGACCTGACGGCCCGGCTGCTGCTGGAGACCCGGCGGGTGCTGGCGGCGGTCGGCTTCGGCACCGGCGTCGCGCACTGCGAGTGGATCGTCTCCGAGGGCGTTCCCCACCTGGTCGAGTGCGCCGGCCGGATGCCCGGCGACCTGATCGTGCCGATGATCAACGAGGCCTACCGCACCGACCTGCCCGCGGCCCTGCTGGACCTGCTGCGCGGCCGGCCCGTCGGCGTGCCGCTGCCGAGCCGGCCCACCCACCGCACCGCCGTACGGTTCCTCGGCGCCGCCGAACCCGGGGTGCTCACCGAGCTGGCCGGCGAGGAGGAGGCCCGGGCGCTGCCCGGGGTGCTCGGTGCGGACTTCATCGCCCGGCTCGGCGCCGAGGTCGGCGAGGTCCGCAGCTCGCACGACCGGGTCGCGGTCGCCACCGCCACCGGCGCGACCACCGCCGAGGCGCTGGAACGGGTGCAGGCGGCACTGGACCGGCTGACCGTACGGACCGCACCGGCGCCCGCCGGGGGAACCGGCCCCGCGCCGACCGTGCTCTTCGTCGGCGGGGCGGGACCGTTCGAGCTCAGCGAGGAGGTGGTCCGCCCGGCGCTGCGCGAGGGCCGGGCCGCCGGGCTGCGGATGCACATGACCAACCAGGCCGAGACCCTGCCCGCCAACTCCGCCGAGCTGCACGCGCTCGCCGACGCGGCCTCGGCGGTGGACTTCGCCGAGCCCGGGCTGAACTCCGCCTGGGCGCTGGAGCGGGTGGCCGCCGGCGAGCGGTTCGACGTGGTCTTCGGGGTCCGGGAGAAGGCGCAGCAGGCGGTGGCCGAGGTGGCCGCCGCGCTCGGGGCCCCGGGCAACAGCCCGGAGGCGGTGCGCCGGGTGCAGCTCAAGGACGCCTGCCGGACGGCGCTGGCCGAGGCCGGCTTCGCCCAGCCGACCCTGCGGGTGTGCGAGACGGCCGAGCAGGCGGTGGCCTTCATGGCGGGCACCCCGGGCCCGTGGATCGTCAAGCCGCGCGACGCCATGAGCAGCATCGGCGTGACCCTGGTGCGCGACGAGGCCGGACTGCCGGACGCGCTGGCCGCCCTGCCGGACCCCGAAGCCGCCTTCCTGATCGAGGAGTTCGTGGAGGGCCCGGAGTACAGCGTGGAGGGTCTGTTCCTCGGCGGCGAGCCCCGGGTGCTGGCGGTGACCGCCAAGCGGACCATGGCTCCGCCCCTGTTCGTGGAGACCGGCCACGTGCTGCCGGCCGAACTCCCGGTCGGCGCCCGGGAGGAGATCGACCGCCAGGTGACGGCCGCGCTGAAGGCCCTGGACCTGCGGTTCGGCCTCTTCCACGTCGAACTGTGGCGCACCGAGCGCGGCATCGTGCTGGGCGAGGTGCACGTCCGCCTCGGCGGGGACGGGATCTATCTGCTGCTCACCCACGCCATCCCGGGGCTGGAGCTGTTCCGGATGGTCTACCAGGACGCGCTGGGCCGGCCGGTCGACACCGCGTCGCTGACCCCGACCCGGGCCGCCGCCGTCCGCTTCCTGATGCCGCCGCCCGGGCGGCTGGTGGAGGTGTCCGGCTGGGACCGGGCGATCGGCCACCCGGCGGTGCTGTACTCCGAGTTGGGCGTCGAGCCGGGCGCGCTGATCCAGCCCGTGCGCAGTTCGGACGACCGGGTCGGACTGATCCTCGTCGGCGCCGACACCCCGGCCGAGGCGGAGGCGCTGGCGGCGGAGCTGGTGGAGTCGGTCCGGTTCACCGTGGAGGCGCCCGCCTCCACGCCGACGCCGGCGTCGGGGTCGGGGTCGGCGTCGGGGTCGGGGTCGGGGTCGGCGCCAGGGCCCGTGCCCGCGGGCGCGGGCGCGGGCGCGGGCGCGGGCGCGGGCACCGAGCTCGCCGGACACCGCTGATCCAGCACCGCCCCCGCCTCTCCCCACCCCATCCCCACGAGAAGGGAACCGCCTTGTCCCGTCCTGTCGTCCTCGTCGCCGACCCACTGCCGCAGCAGACCCTCGCCGGGCTCGGGCCCGACGTCGAGGTCCGGCACTGCACCGGGGCCGACCGGCCCGCCCTGCTCGCCGCGGTGGCCGACGCCTCCGCGCTGCTGGTCCGCAGCTCCACCCGGGTGGACCAGGAGGTCCTGGCGGCCGCGCCGAAGCTCCGCGTGGTCGCCCGGGCCGGGGTGGGCCTGGACAACGTCGATGTCGCCGCCGCCACCCGGGCCGGGGTGACGGTGGCCAACGCGCCCGAGTCCAACGTGGTGAGCGTCGCCGAACTCACCGTGGGCCTGATCATCTCGCTCCACCGCGACCTCCCGGCCGCCACCGCCTCGGTCCGGGCCGGGCGGTGGCAGCGATCGGCCTTCCGGGGCACCGAGTTGGCCGGCCGCACCGTCGGCATCCTCGGGTTCGGGCGGATCGGCCGGCTGGTCGCCCGCCGCCTGGCCGCCTTCGACATGCGGCTCCTCACCCACGACCCGTACGTGCCGGCCGAGGTCGCCGCGCGGTCCGGCGCCGAGGCGGTCACGCTGGAACGGCTGATGCGCGAGAGCGACGTGCTCACCGTCCACCTGCCGCTCACCGCGGGGACCAGGGGCATCGTGGGCGAGGCCGAACTCCGGCTCGCCAAGCCGTCGCTGTCCGTGGTGAACACCGCCCGCGGCGGGATCGTGGACGAGTTCGCGCTGGCCCAGGCCCTGAAGGAGGGCCGGATCGCGGGCGCCGCGCTGGACGTCTTCGAGGTCGAGCCGCCGGTGGAGTCGCCGTTGACCGCCCTCGACACGGTGATCGCCACACCCCACCTCGGCGCGAGCACGGCCCAGGCCCAGGAACGGGCGGGCGCCGAGGCGGTGCGCGCGGTGCGACTGGCACTGGCCGGCGAGGCGGTGCCGGGCGCGGTGAACTGATCCCCGAACCGAGCCCTGTGGGGCCGCCGACCGATGGTCGGCGGCCCCACACGCGTTCCCGGCCCGGTGCCTCCCGGTGCGCCCGCCCCGCCGGGCACCTCCCGGTGCGCTCGGCCCCCCGCGCTCAGTTGCTCCGGGCCGCGTAGCGCCGGGCCTTGACCCGGTTCCCGCAGACCCGCATCGAACACCACCGACGGCTGCGGTTCTTGGACGCGTCCCAGAAGACCAGCTCGCAGCTGTGCTCGGCGCACCGCTTGAGCCGGCCGGCCTCCCCGGTGAGCCGCAACCCGGTCCAGGCGATGGCGAGTCGGGCGAGCGCGGTGTCCGCGGCCGACAGCCCCGGGGCCGGACGCAGCGGTTCGCCGTGCAGTCCGATCAGCACCGGCAGCTCGCCGAGCACCCCGCCGGCCGCCTGTCGCAGGCCGGGCCGCGGATCGACCCCGACGTGCACACCGAGCTCGTCCCGGATCCCCGCCCGCAGCCGCAGCCCCCGCTGGTGGCTCTCGTCGTCCACCGCCGCCGGGCCGGACGGCCCCGAGGCGTCCAGGAGGGCGTGCTCGACCAGCCAGAGCGCCAACCGGTCCGGAGTGTCGATCGCATCCGTGCCGTACTCCAGGTTCACCGTGTTGGCGAACTCCTCGATCAACAGCGCCGACCGCGAGGGCTCGAGCACCGCGACACCCCCGTCCGCCTCGACATGCCCTCCAGTCTATACCGCACCAACCGGCCAATCTCTTAGCCGGTTAGCCAAGCGCGCCGAGCCGTGCCAGACTCAGCTCACCGGCAAACGCGTTAGGTAGTTAGGGGCGGACAGTGAACGGAACACTCCTGGTCGTGGTCGCGATCCTGCTGCAGTCCCTGTCGAACGGCTTACTCTCCGACGACCTCGGCGGTGGCGAGAGCCTGCTGCTCTCGTTCACCGCCTTCGGCGCCTCCGCGCTCGTCTTCGGCCTGGTCAACCGCCTGCGCCGGGCCGGCCGCCCACGCGAGTCGCTGCGCGGCGCGCCACTGCGCCTGATGCTGCTGCTCAACGCGGCCACCGCCGTGACCTTCCTCGGCTTCTACACCTCGCTGACCCTGGCCCCCGCACCGCTGGCCACCGCCGTCGAGACCGGGATCGGCCCGGCCGCACTCGCCGTCGCCGGCCTGCGGCGGCCCACGGCCGGCGCCCCGCACCCGCGCCGACTGGCACTCGGCTCCCTCGCCCTGGCCCTCGCCCTCGCCGCGGCCGTACGGGCCGGCGGCACCGGATCGGAGCACACCACGGCCCAGCTGTCGGCCGGCCTCGCACTGGCCGGGGTGGCCGGCGTGACGGCGGCGGGCATCGCGGTCCTCTCCCACCGGCTCGGCGGCCTCGGCGTCTCGCCCGTCACCGTCACCGCGCACCGGTTCCACCTCACCTACCTGCTCGCCCTCGTCCTGCTGCTCGGCCCGGGCCCCGGCCTGCACGCCACCACCGCCGGACGCGCCGCCTTCATCGGCCTGATCGCGGTCCTCGGCGTCGCGCTGCCCCTGTTCGTCCTGCAGATCGGCATGCAGCGCACCGCCCCCATGGCGGTCACCCTGCTCGCCTCCGCCGTCCCGGGCCTCACCTACCTGACCGCCACCCTGGTCGGCCGCCAGAGCTTCGACCTGCCCGTGTTCCTGCTGGTGAACGGCAGTCTGCTGCTCGCATTCCTGGGGCCCGTCCTGCTCCGCGCCCGGCCCTCGGCGGCCCGGAACGGCTCCACCACCGACCTCCCCGGCCCCACCGCCGCACGGCCCGCCGCGGGCCCTCCCCGCCCCGCCGCCGCACGCCCGGTCGCACGCCCCGCCGCCGCACGCCCCGCCACGGACCCGGTCGACCGGGCCCGGCTCGACCTCTAGGGTCCGGCGCCCGCGTCCGCACGGCGGGGACGACGGGAGGAGGCCGCCCCGGGACCCCGGGGCGGCCTCCTCCTCGCGTTCGATGGCGCGGCTCGGCGCGCGGAAGCGCTACAGCGGTCGGCGCTCCTGCTCCAGACGCCGGCCCTCGACGTCCAGCGGGCCGAACTCGGAGCCCGGCTGCGGCGACTTGGCGAGCGAGCGAGCGGCGTTCGGGTCACCCAGTCCGGCCCACTCCAGCACCTTGGCGGTGGCCTCCGCCGCCTGCGGGGCGGGCAGCTGCTCGATCTTGGAGCCGTGGTTGCCGCCGGGCACGGTGTACACGTAGCTGTCCTCGCTGCCGCGGCCCAGGTGGAACGGCTTGGCGCCCCACGGGTCGTTGCCGCCGTAGACGTACATGATCCGCTCACCCTCGCGCTTCACCCAGCGGTCGATGTCGGGCATCGCGTTGCGGTTGAAGACGGTCGGGATCTCCTTCGGCACGTAGCTGCGGACCGAGTAGAGCTCCTTGTAGTCGTAGTGCAGCACGTCCTTCAGGTGCGAGACGTCGAAGAACGGGGCGCCCAGCTCGGTGGCGGCCTGGTAGTAGTACGCGGTGTACTTCGCCAGCGACTGGTCGCTGTTGCCGGTGATGCCGGACTGCGAGTCGAACCAGGCGTACAGCTCGTCGTCGGTCGCGGTGGCGGCCACCGGCACCTTCACGCAGTCGGACTCCAGGCTGTACTGCCAGAACCCCCAGACCACGTCCAGCACACCGGCCTCGTACGCCCGGTCCGGGTTGCCGAGGGTGTTGAAGGTGGAGCCGGCCGCCTTGTTGTCGGCGACGTAGCGGGGCTCCAGGCGGTCGCGGCGCACCAGCAGCTCGCGCTGGGCGGCGTTCAGCCGGGACCGGCACTCGGGGGTGCCGACGGTGCGGAAGAACTCGCTGTACGCCGCGTAGTCGTTGACGTCGGTGTTGTTCGGCGCGACGTAGGCGATCGTGCCGGCCACGTCGTCGGGGTAGAAGCGGCGGAAGTAGGTGGAGGACATGCCGCCCTTGCTGGCACCGGTGGAGAGCCACTCCTCCTGGTAGATGCGCTTGAGCGCGGTCACCAGCCGGTGCGAGTCCGCGGCGCCCTGGCGGATGCCGGCCTTGGACCAGTCCGCCGGCTCCGGGCGGGAGGGGGTGAAGAACCGGTACTCGATGGACACCTGGTTGCCGTCCACCAGCCGGGTCGGCTCGGTGCGGGACGGGTTGGTGCCCAGGGTGTAGCCGTTGGTGTAGAAGACGGTCGGGCGGTCGTAGCCCCGGTGCAGCAGGCTGAAGCGCTGCTGGAAGGTGCCCAGCCAGGGGCGGTTGTGGTCGATCGGCTGGGTGTAGGTGGCGATGAAGTAGCGGTGACCGGTGGTGGTCGGCTTCTCCTCGGTGATCGTCACGCCGGGGATCGCCGCCAGGCGGTCCTTGATGTCGGCCTTCGGGTCGTCGGCGGGGCTCCGGCCGTGGCGGGAGCCGTTGCCCTGGTCGTTCTGGTCACCCTGGCCGCCCTGCGCGCCCTGGGCGTTCCGGCCGTCGGCGGCGGAGGCCGGGCTCGCCAGGCCGCCGACCGCGAGCAGCGGTATCAGCAGGGCGGAGGCCAGCAGTCTTCTCACGGTGGTGGTCATCAAATCTCCGTCTTCTCAACTGACATGACGGCCGCCGGCCGGTACGGCCGGGCGGCCCTGGTGGTGCGGGTGGTGCGGGTGGTGACTGCCGCGCACGTGGTGACCGTCGCGCGGGTCGTGCGGGTCGTGCGGCGGCCGACCGATGGACGGCCGAATGGGCCACCCGCCGTTCGCGGATGGCCCATCGGGGAATGAGTGCTGGTCAGCGGCGTGCTCCCGGTGTCCTACGGGCGGGGCAGGGTGCAGCCGGGGAGGGTGAGGTCGAAACGGTTGCCGGCGGCGAAGCAGGCCGGTATCCCGTACGTCTCCTGGGCGTAGCCGATGCCCGGACGGACCGTCACCGCACCGTTCTGGTCGACCTCGCAGGGGTTGTCCATGGTGCAGGTCTCGCCGTTCTCGTTGATCGTGTTGTTGACGGCGACCACCTGGTTGGTCGAGGCGTCGACGACCGGCGAGCCGGAGGTGCCGCCGATGACGTTGCAGGTGGAGGTGTAACGGAGCGAGTCCTTGAAGGTCCAGTCGGCTTCCTTCAGCCGGTAGGCGAAGCCGTCGACCGAGCAGGAGTAGATCTTCTTCCAGTAGCCGGAGACGACCTTGATCGAGGTGCCCTGGACCGGGTGGGTGGCCGCCACGGTCAACGGGGCTATCCCGTACCGGGACTGGATCGAGGCGTAGGTGGTGTTCAGCTGGTAGATCGACACGTCGGTGTCGGTCATCGCCCCGTAGACGATCTTGTTCGCGCGCAGCGTGGCGACGCCACCGCCGCTCGCGTTGAGGAGGGTGAAGCTCCGGCTGGACGACTGGTTGAGGACCACCTGGCCGGGGCCGGGCATACCGGTCTCCAGGCAGTGACCGTTGGAGAGCACGAGTGCGGGGTCGCTCGCGACCGAGCCAGGCATCCGGACCAGTGAGCCCGAACAGTTGCTGAGCGCGACCGTCCCGGCGAAGTTGACGGCGGCGACGGGCTTGGCAGCGGGCTTGTCGACGGAGGCCGCAACCGACGGGACGGCACCGACGAAGGCGGTGGCCCCGGCGACCAGGAGCGTGGCAGCCGTGGCTATGAGCGGTTTCTTCATGAGAGACCTCTCGGGTGTGGGGGTCCACGAGTGGGGGGTGCACCAAAGCTGTCGCGGACATGACCCACTGTCAAGAGTCAAAGCACTACCAAGAACCTCCCAAGCCGCATTGGCCGGTAACTGCCGCCGCCCGGCGCGCGGATCGGGGCGCAGCCCGGAGCGCGGCCCGAGGCGCGGCCCGAGGTACGGCCGGGAGCGCGATCCGAGGCAGTGGCCCGAGGCGGTGCCCCGAGGCGGCGGCCCGAGGTTCGGCCCGGGGCGAGGCCCGGGGCGCCGGGCGCAGCACCCGCCCGACCACCTCCCCGCCGGGTCGCCAACTCCACTCCGGGTACGGTCAGTCCGCCTGCCAGTGCTCCCGGCCGAGGCTGATCAGGCGCAGCTGGAGGCGCGCGGTGTCCGCGATCCGCACCTCCCGGGCCGGGTCCGCCTCCAGTGCCTCCAGGAGCGCGGCGGCCGTGGAGACCATGTGGTCGACGTAGAGCTCGGCGAGCATCCGCAGGTCCCGCTCGCTCCACCCCCGCGACTCCGGCTGTACGCCCAGGGCGGCCCCCACCTCGGCGGCGAAGCGGCCGAGTTCGGCGTCGATCGCCTCGCGCACCTGCCGCACCCCGCCGTGCCGCTCGCGCGCCAGGAAGCGGACGTGCGCCCGGTTCTCTCGGACGTGCCGCTGGATCACGTCCACCGCGCGGTCGATCAGTTCCTCGGCGTCGCCGGCCTCGGCGAGCACCGAACGGATCATGACGTGCAGGCTCGCCAGCGACTCCTCGACCAGCGCCACCCCGAGGGTGGCGAGGTCCGGGAAGTGCCGGTAGAAGGCTGCCGGAGAGAGCCCCGCCTCGCGGGTCACCTCCCGAACGCCCAGGCTCGCCAGGTTCTGATCAGCCAACAGGTGCAGCCCGGCGTCCAGCAGGGCCCGCCGACTCTGCTGCTTCTGGGCCTGTCGGGCCCCCACGGTGTGACTCACGCCATTCAGTAAACATTCGTTTGCCGAAGTGCGCCAGCCGGGCGTACAGTGAGGCCAAGTCAGTGAACACTTGTCAACCGAAATCGGCGCAGTCCCAGCCGCAGCCGAAGGAGTCAGCCGTGATCCTGTTCTCCGCCCTGGTCGCCATGGGTGTCCTGATCGGCACCGCCGCCCACACCTCGCTCCCGGTCTTCCTCGCCGCCTCCGCCGGCATCGCCGCCTGGCTGCTCGCCTTCGGCGCCCGCGAGGGCATCGCCCACCTCCGGAACCGCTGACCCGGCCGCTCCGCGGACAACTCCACAGAGAGGAACCCCTCGTGAGCACCACCATGAGCACCGTCACCGGCCGCCAGAGCGCCGGCCACCAGAGCATCGACCACCAGGTCATCAGCCGGCGAAGCGTCAGCCACGCGGAGGTCGAGGGCCGGATGGCCGCCCGCCAGAGGGCCGTCCACCAGGCGGCGGACCGTCAGAGCACCGCCGAGGCCGACAACCTCGCCGTCGCCTCCTTCCTCCTCGGCCTGCCCGGCCTGCTGCTGTTCAACATCGTTCTCGGACCGATCGCCATCACCCTGGCCGTCCTGGCCCTGGTCCGCGGCACCAGCCGACGCGGCCGCGCCCTCCTCGGCCTGACCCTCGGCATCGCCTCGCTGGCGATCCTCGCCGTCACCATCGCCACCTCCCACGGGGTGCTCTTCGACCTCGGCGCCTGAGTCGTCGCCAACTCCCCTTCCACGCCCGTCTCCCGCCCTCCTCCGCCGCTCCTTCCTCCTGTTCCCGCCGCGCCTCTCGCGCCACCCTCCGTCCGCCGCTCCGCCCCCGATCCACCGAGCTGACCTCGCCTCCCGGGCCGACGGTTCGAACGATTGATCCCGTCAACCCGCCCCACACCCCCCGCCCGCCCCGTAGGGTGGGCCCCATCGGCCGGGCAACATCAGGGGGCAGGAGTGACCACGGAGAACCGCAGCGACGCACAGCCGGGACGGACCACCCCGACGGGTGGACGGCTGCTCGCCGTGAGCGATCTGCACATCTCCTACCAGGAGAACCGTGACCTGGTGGAGAAGATCCAGCCCTCCCACCCCGGAGACTGGCTGCTCGTCGCCGGTGACGTCGCCGAGATCACGACCAGCATCGAGTGGGCCCTCGGCCTGCTCGCCGAGCGCTTCGCCCGCGTGGTGTGGGTGCCCGGCAACCATGAGCTCTGGACCCACCCCGAGGACCCGGTCCAGCTGCGCGGGGTGGCCCGCTACGAACACCTGGTGGAACGCTGCCGCCGGCTCGGCGTGGTGACCCCCGAGGACCCGTACCCGCTGTGGGAGGGCCCGGGCGGACCCGTCCGCATCGCACCGCTCTTCCTCCTCTACGACTACACCTTCCGCGCGCCGGGCACGACCACCAAGGAGGAGTCCCTGGCGGCCGCCTACGAGACCGGCGTCGTCTGCGCGGACGAGCGGATGCTCTACCCGGACCCGTTCCCGGACCGCGACTCCTGGTGCCGCGAGCGCGTCCGGCTGACCGAGAAGCGGTTGGCGGCCTGCGATCCGGACGTCCCGATCGTCTTCGTCAACCACTACCCGCTGGTCCGCCAGCCCACCGACATCCTCTGGTACCCCGAGTTCGCCCAGTGGTGCGGAACCGAGCTGACGGCCGACTGGCACACCCGGTTCAACACCGCGGCGATGATCTACGGCCACCTCCACATCCCGCGCCGGACCACCTACGACGGCGTCCCGTTCACGGAGGTCTCGTTGGGCTACCCGCGCGAGTGGCGCAAGCGCGGACTGCCGGACCCGCTGCTGCGGGAGGTCTTCCCCGGGGCGACGGGCTGATTTTCCGGACCGCCCGGGCCCCGGTGGGGCTGCCCCGGGCCCCGATACCGCCGATGCCGTGGATTCCGACGGCACCGGCGGCACCGGCGGCATCAACGGCCCTGACAGCGACGCCGTGTCCGGCGTCCGGGGTGGTCACCTGGCGCCACCTCCTCCGGCCTCGCCCCGCGGTGGCGGCTCGGTGAGCACGGCCCGCTTGGCGCGGTACTCCTCGGCGTCGATGTCGCCCTCGGCGTAGCGGCGGCCCAGGACGGCCAGCGGATGCTCCGCGACGGCCGCCGTCCCGGCCCCCGCACCGGCCGCGAGACCGGGCCCGAACCCGCAACCGTGCCGCCGCCAGAGCGTGCGGCGCAGCACGGCGATCACCAGGACCACCACGGCGATCCAGACCAGCGGGATCAGCAGGATCCACGGGCCCGGGCCGTGCCAGTCGGCCAGCTGGGTGTACATGGTTGGTTCAACTCCTCGGTGGTGGAACTCCAGGACCTCGGGTGTTTCCCGAGATGTCCAGAGCGTCCCACCGAGGATCCTCATCACGCGTCCTACCAGCAGCGGCAGTTGGGATACTCCGCCGAGAGTACGGGCCGCCCGGGACACGCCGGGCCGGGAGCAGCCGGCTCAGCGCCCGCACAGCGGCCGCCCAGCGCGAGCCGAGCGATCACCCGACGCCCACCCGACGCCCATGCGGCGCCCATCCGGCGCCCATCCGGCGCCCACCCGGCGCCCACCCGGCGCTCGCCGAGCGCCAGCCGAGCGCCAGCCCAGCGCTCGCCCCACCGGCCGCTCAGCCCAGCCAGCCCGGCCGCACCAGCCCCGACTCATAGGCCAGCACCACCAGTTGCGCCCGGTCCCGCGCACCGACCTTCACCATCGCCCGGCTGACGTGCGTCTTGGCCGTCAGCGGGCTGACCACCAGCCGCCGGGCGATCTCCTCGTTGGACAGCCCCATGCCGACCAGCGCCAGCACCTCGCGCTCCCGCTCGGTCAGCACCGAGACGTCCGGGAGCCCCTGCGGCGCGGCCTCGGGCGCCTTCGACCGGGCGGCGAACTCGCCGATCAGCCGTCTGGTGACGCCCGGCGAGAGCAGCGCGTCCCCCGCGACGGCGACCCTGATCGCCCGCAGCAGGTCGGCCGGTTCGGTGTCCTTGACCAGGAAGCCCGCCGCCCCGGAGCGCAGGGCCTCGAAGACGTACTCGTCCAGTTCGAAGGTGGTCAGCACGACCACCCGCACGGAGGACAGCGCAGGGTCCTCGGCGATCCTCCTGGTCGCCTCCAGGCCGTCCATCCGCGGCATCCGGATGTCCATCAGCACGACGTCCGGCACCAGCTCGCGGGCGAGCCGCAGCGCGGCCTCGCCGTCGTCCGCCTCGCCGACCACCGTGAGGTCGTCCTGGAGGTCCAGCAGGGCCCGGAAGCCCGCCCTCACCAGCAGTTGGTCATCCGCGAGCAGTACCCGGATCAATCGTTCTCCGCCTTCGGTGTCGGCAGCTCCGCCCGGACCCGGAAGCCGCCGTCGGGCAGCGGCCCCGCAGTGATGGTGCCACCGAACGCCGACGCGCGTTCCCGCATCCCGGCCAGGCCACTGCCCGATCCGCCCGCGTCACCGAGCACCGCGGGCCCCGGGTCCTCCACCCGGACCACCAGCACGGCTTCGTCCCTCCAGTCCAGCACCACGACCGCCTGCCGGGCCGCCGAGTGCCGGACCACGTTGGTGAGCGCCTCCTGGACGATCCGGAAGGCGGTGAGGTCGACGGCGGGGGACAGCGCGCGCCGCTCGCCGCGCTCCTGCACCTCCGTCTCCAGGCCCACCCGGTCCGCCTGCTCGGTGAGTTCGTCCAGCCGGTCCAGCCCCGGTGCCGGCCCGCGCGGCGCCGCCCCGGGCCCGCGCAGCGTCGCGAGCACCTGGCGGACCTCACCGAGCGCCTCCTTGCTCGTCGACTTGATGGTGACCAGCGCGCCGCGGGCCTCCTCCGGCCGCCGGTCGAGCAGGGCGAGCGCGACCCCGGCCTGGATGTTGATCAGCGACAGGCTGTGCGCCAGGATGTCGTGCAACTCCCGGGCCGTCCTGAGCCGTTCCTCGTTGGCCCGGCGCTCCTCCAGCTGCTGCCGGTAGGCCCGGTGGGCGGCGATCCGCTCACGCCGGAACCGGA
This sequence comes from Kitasatospora sp. NPDC036755, assembly GCF_040636595.1. Taxonomy (NCBI): domain Bacteria; kingdom Bacillati; phylum Actinomycetota; class Actinomycetes; order Kitasatosporales; family Streptomycetaceae; genus Kitasatospora; species Kitasatospora sp. NPDC036755. The sequence goes on along the minus strand of NZ_JBEZUT010000045.1, from coordinate 22,657 downwards.
CCAGCTCGCCGCCCGCCATCACCAGCAGCAGCCAGGCCAGCAGCCCGAGCTCCGCCGGCCAGACGCTGCCGGAGGGCGGGGCCGCGCGCTGCCAGCTCTCCGGCAGTGCGAAGGTGCCGAGCAGGTGCACCAGGTAGACCCCGGCGGCGCCGGCCCAGGCCGCCCTGCGGTGCCCGGAGCCGATCGCCGTGCAGCAGGCGATCAGCCAGCTCACGAAGGCCGGCCCGAACGGGTACCCGGCGGCCAGGTACCCGGCGGTGACCACCGACGTGCCGGCCACCACCGCGACCGGCCGGCGGTCGCGCAGCACCAGCAGGGCCGGCCCGAGCAACAGCAGCAGGTAGCCGAAGGCGTCCAGCGGGGCCCGCCCGTGCTGGTTGTGCCCGGCGAACGTCGAGCCGACCACCTGGACCACGGCGACCGCCGCCGCCAGACCCAGCGGGTAGCCCGCCCTGGCCGCGCGCGCCCACGGCGGGCGCCACGGCGCGGGCGGCTCGTCCGACGCCCGGCCCGACGCCCGGCCGGGCGGGGACGGCTCGTTCGGCGGGGACGTGGGCGACATCATGCCCACAAGCTAGACCCGCGCCCCGCTCCAGCGCGTCCTCCACCAGTGGCGTTCGGGCGTACTCCCGCTGGAGTACGCCCGAACGCGGGAGAGAGCCCCGGGAGCACACCCGGCCCCGGTCAAGCCCCGGATCGGACCCGGCCAGGTCAGCCCCGGCCAGCCCCGGCCCGGCCCGGCCCGGCCCCCGGAAGCGTCAGCCCTCCGCGGCCTCCGTCGAGGCCCCGGCCTTCGCCTCCGCCTCCGCCTCCTCGAACGTCGCCGACGCCTCCGGCCGGGCCAGCGTGACCACCAGCTCCCCGTCGCTCACGTCCGCGATCAGCGTGTCCCCCTCCCGCACCGAGCCGTCCAGCAGCAGGTTCGAGATCCGGTTGTCCAGCTCCGACTGGATCGTCCGGCGCAGCGGCCGGGCCCCGAACTCCGGCTGGTAGCCCCGGTTGACCAGGTACTCCTTCGCCGCCTCGGTGACGTCCAGCCGGACGTTCTGGGCCCGCAGCCGGCGCCGGCTGCGCTCCAGCAGCAGGTCCACCACTGACAGCAGGTCCTTCCGGGTGAGCGCGTGGAAGACGATCACCTCGTCGATCCGGTTGAGGAACTCCGGCCGGAACTGCTGCCGCAGGTCGCGCATCAGGTCGTCCCTGATCTCGTCCACGTTGCCCGCGTGGTCGAGGATCCGCTGCGAGCCGATGTTGCTGGTCATGATCACCACGGTGTTGCGGAAGTCGACCGTACGCCCCTGGGAGTCGGTCAGCCGTCCGTCGTCCAGCACCTGGAGCAGCAGGTTGAAGACGTCCGGGTGGGCCTTCTCCACCTCGTCGAAGAGCAGCACGCTGTACGGCTTGCGGCGCACCGCCTCGGTCAGCTGCCCGGCCTCCTCGTAGCCGACGTACCCGGGCGGGGAGCCGACCAGCCGGGACACGGTGTGCTTCTCCTGGAACTCGCTCATGTCGAAGCGGATCATCCGGTCCGGGTCGCCGAACAGCAGCGCCGCCAGGGCCTTCGCCAGCTCGGTCTTGCCGACGCCGGTCGGCCCGAGGAAGAGGAAGGAGCCGGTCGGCCGGTCCGGGTCGCCCATCCCGGCCCGGCCGCGGCGCACCGCCTGGGCGACGGCGGTGACCGCCTCGTCCTGGCCGATCACCTTCTCGTGCAGGTGGTCCTCCAGCTTGAGCAGCCGCTCCTTCTCGGTCGCGTTCAGCTCCGCGACGGGGATGCCGGTCCGGGAGGAGAGCACCTGCGCGATGTCGTCGGCCGTCACGTCGACGACCTCCTCGCGGGACTCCGCGACCGCCGCCAACTCGTCCTCGGTCCGCCGCAGTTCGGTCTTCAGGTTGGCGGCCCGGACGAACTCCTCGTCCGCGACGGCCTCGTCCAGCTCCCGCTTCAGCTTGGTGATCCGGTCCCGCACCCCGGTCGCCTCGGTGGACCCGCTCAGGCTGCGCAGCCGGACCCTCGCACCGGCCTGGTCCAGCAGGTCGATCGCCTTGTCCGGCAGGAAGCGGTCGCTGACGTACCGGTCGGAGAGCGTCGCCGCGGCGTCCAGCGCCTCGTCGGTGAACCGCACCTGGTGGTGCGCCTCGTACGCGTCGCGCAGCCCCTGGAGGATCTCGATCGTCTCCTCGACGCTCGGTTCGGGCACCAGCACCGGCTGGAAGCGGCGCTCCAGCGCGGCGTCCTTCTCCACGTGCTTGCGGTACTCGTCCAGGGTGGTCGCGCCGACCACGCTCAACTCTCCTCGCGCGAGCGCCGGTTTGAGGATGTTGCCGGCGTCCATCGAGCCCTCGCCGCCGCTGCCCGCGCCGACCACGGTGTGCAGCTCGTCCAGGAACAGGATGACGCTCTTCTCGGCCGCGGTGACCTCGTCGATCACGTTCTTCAGCCGTTCCTCGAACTCGCCCCGGTACTTGGACCCGGCCACCAGGGCGGTCAGGTCGAGGGTGACCACCCGCTTCTCCCTCAGGCTCTGCGGCACGTCCCCGGAGACGATCCGCTGGGCCAGGCCCTCGACGATCGCGGTCTTGCCGACGCCCGGCTCGCCGATCAGCACCGGGTTGTTCTTGGTCCGCCGGGAGAGGATCTCGACGGTCTGCTCGATCTCCTCGGCCCGCCCCACCACCGGGTCCAGCCGGCCGGAGCGCGCCTCCTCGGTGAGGTCGCGCCCGTACTCGTCCAGCGTCGGCGTCTCGCTCGGGTGGGCGCCCGTGCTGCTGCGCTCGCCGCCGGTGCCGCGCCCCTCCAGCACCGACTTCAGCGCCTCCTGGGAGGGCGCCGCGTTGCGCAGCGCCACGCCGGCGCCCGAGCGCTCCTGGTCGAGCAGCGCGCCCAGGATGTGCTCCGGACCGATGTACGAGGCGCCGGCCTCCTGCGAGCGGGCGTGCGCGGCGAGCAGCGCGCGCTTGGCCGAGGGGGTGAGCGCCGGCCGGCCGTCCACCGCGTCGGGGTTGCCGGACGGCAGGGCGTGTTCCAGGTCCCCGGAGAGCCGGTCCGGGTCGATGCCGGCCCGCTCCAGCATCCGGCGCGAGGGCTCCACCCGGGTGGCCGCCCAGGCCAGGTGCGCGGTGTCGAGGTCGCTGGAGCCGTCCTCGGCCGCCCGTCGCGCGGCCAGCGCGAGCAGCTCCTGCGAGGACTCGCTGAGCAGCCGCCCGATCGGTACCCGCTGCACGGCGGGCGGGGAGGCCAGCGGGCTCATCCCGAAGAACCGGCTGAGCAGGTCGGAGAACGGATCGTTCGATCCGAACGGGGGCATGGTCACGGCGTTTCACCTCTCCCAAGCGGTTTGCAGCCACACAAACACAGGCCGCAGCGGCTCGCCTGTCGAGCCGGCCGGGACCGTCACCGGGGGTGTCCACGGGACACCGCGCCACCGCCCCGCCACCGACCGTCCCCCGGCCGCCCGCCCGCCCGGACCCCGCGTTCACCCGGTGACCCGGTCCAGCAGCACACCCCCGCTGTACGTCACCGCCATCGCCAGCAACCCGCCCACGACGTTGCGCAGCACCGCCCGGGCCGGGCCGGCCCCGCCCAACCGGGCGCTCCCCCAGCCCGACAGGGTGAGCGCGGCCACCACCGCCACCACCGTCACCAGCAGCCGCCAGGACTCCGGCGGCAGCAGCACCGCCAACAGGGGCACCAGCGCGCCCAGCGTGAACGCCGCCGCACTGGCCAGCGCGGCCTCCCAGGGATTGGTCAACACGTCGGGGTCGATGCCGAGTTCGGTCTGCGCGTGGGCGGCCAGCGCGTCCCGTTCGGTCAGCGCCGTCGCGACCTCCCGGGCCAGGCCGTCCTCCAGCCCGCTGCCCCGGTAGTAGTCGGTCAGTTCGTCGAGCTCCCCCTCCGGGTCCTCCGCGAGCTCCCGCCGCTCCTGCGCCAACGCGGCCCGCTCGGTGTCCCGTTGGGTGCTGACCGAGACGTACTCGCCGGCCGCCATCGACATCGCCCCCGCCAGCAGCCCAGCCACCCCGGCCGCGAGCAGCGCCGTCCGGGAGCCCGCCGCACCCGCCACACCGGTCACCAGGCCCGCCGTCGACACCACGCCGTCGTTGGCCCCCAGCACGGCCGCGCGCAGCCAGTTCAGGCGCGAGGACAGCTCCGCCCGTGACTCCCCCACCTGCTCGGCCATCCGCCCACCGTCCTCAGGGATCCGCCCGGTCCGCCCGGTCCATCCGATCGTCGCCCGCCGCCCGCGGCCCCGCCACCCACGGCCGCGCGTTCACCGGCCGTCCCGCCACCCACGGCCGCACGCACACCGCCTGCCCCGGAACCCACGACCGCACACACACCAGCCACACCGAAGCCCCGGAACCCACGACCGCACACACACCAGCCACACCGAAGCCCCGGAACCCACGACCGCACGCACACCAGCCACACCGAAACCCCGGAACCCGCTACCCCAGCACCCCCGCCAGCGCCCGCCGCAGGTCTTCCGGCCCCCGGTAGTGCACCCCGGTCATGCCCAGCGCCACCGCCGCGTCCACGTTCTCCCGGCGGTCGTCCACGAACAGGCACCGTTCCGGCGCCACCCCGGCCCGCTCGACGGCGATCTCGTAGATCCGCCGGTCCGGCTTGGCGCTGCCCACCCGTGAGCTGTTCACCACGGCGTCCGCCAGATCCGTCAGCCCCAGCGAGGCCAGGTCCTCGTCCAGCCAGGCCGTCGCGTTGGTCACCAGCACCACCCGGCAGTGCTCCCGCACCCGCCGCAGCAGCCGCACCACCGTCTCGTCCGCCCGGAACGGCGAGTCCGCGAACGCCTCCGCCAGCCCGCGCGCCCGGGCCTCCGTCATCCGGCCGGCCAGGCCCCGCGCGATCGAGTCCACCCACTGCGTCTTCCCGATCCGCCCGAGCAGCAGCGGCAGGTCGTTCTCCGGCGCGTACCCGACCGCCGCCGTGCTCCCCTCCGCCACTCCCGCCGCCCGCTCCAACGCCGCCACCCGGCCGTCGTCGAAGAACCGGATCACACCGTCCACGTCACACAGCACCGCATCGATCGCCACATCGGCCATCCCACCTCCTCGCCGACGGGATCGCCAGGCCCCGGGAACGGATGTGACACGGGCAACCGGCAGAACTTCTGCCGGTTACCGGCCAGAGCGGCCAAAACAGACCCTCCGGACGAACCGACGGGCGAAAACGGCACATTCCCGGCTCACGTTCGAATATTCCGAGCGACGTTCGACTCGACTGTTCGAAATGTGATGGAACACCGCATCGAGCCGACCAGCGACAACAGCGACGGTGACGCACCGGAGTCGCATCGCGACCGCGCGCAATCGAACGCGGATAGAAAATGAAGATTCACCCGTTGGAGTGACCCAACTGGACACCGGGCGTGCCGAAAAGGGAAAGTCTCGATGTCCTCGACAAGGGCCATTGGGGGGCTCCTATGGTGGAATCTCGCTCGAATCAGAAGACGATCGAGCAAAAAGGCGGAGTCGGATCGCTGCTCGGCACTCAGAAGCCGGGTCGCCCCGCAACTCCCGGGGTCGGGAAAACGCACGCCGACGGAATGCTCGCCGGCACGTTCGACCCCGAGCTGTTCCGGGTCAATTCCGAGACGGTACTGAGCCGGCTGGAAAGCCACCTGGCCGATTCCTCGATCAGAGGGCTCGACCTGATCGACCCCGAAACGCTGACCCAGGCCGCCAGGGCCCTGATGACCCCCGAGCGCGGAAAGATCGCGCCCTTCGACGAGAAGCGGCTGGACGAGATCACCGACCTGTACATCAGGACGGGAATCCAGGTCCACTCGCCCGGGTACATGGGCCGGCAGTTCTCGGGCGTGGTGCCGCTGGGCGGGATCGTCGACTTCGTCGGTTCGGTGGTCAACCAGCCGTCCTCGTTCTACGAGGCGGGCCAGCTGCCCAGCGTGGCCGAGCGCCTCATGGCCGAGGAGTTGAACCGGTTCATCGGGTGGGAGCCGGACTCCTACGCCATGGTGACGACCTCGGGCGGGTCGCTGGCCAACCTGACAGCGCTGCTGGCGGCCAGGAACAAGGCGTTCCCCGACTTCTGGTCGGACGGCAGCCCGGCGGCCGACGGCCTGCCCCGCCCGGCCATCGCGGTCGGGGCGGACGTGCACTACAGCGTCTCGCGGGCGGCCGGGATCCTGGGGATCGGCGAGTCGCAGATCGTGCGCCTGCCGATCAACCGGGAGCAGCAGATCTGCCTGGAGCAGGTGCGGCCCGCCTTGGAGGAGGCCGAGCGGCGGGGGCTGAAGGTCTTCGCCATGGTCGCCTCGGCCGGCACCACCTCGGTCGGCGCCTTCGACCCGCTCGACGAACTCGCCGACATCGCCCGGGAAGCCGGCATCTGGCTGCACGTCGACGGCGCGCACGGCGCCAGCCTGCTGGTCTCCGACCGGCTCCGGCACAAGCTGCGGGGAATCGACAAGGTCGACTCCCTGGCCTGGGACGCGCACAAGATGATGTTCGTCCCGGCGCCCTGCACGCTGCTGTTCTACCGGAACAAGGAGGACAGCCTCGGTGCCTTCCAGCAGCGCGCCAGCTACGTCTTCGACGAGGAGCCCGACCGCTACACGGAGCTCGACAGCGGCGCCAGGAACTTCGAGTGCACCAAGCGGCCCATGATCATGCCGCTGTGGACCCTCTGGTCCGTCTACGGCCGGGCCCTGTTCGCCGAGAAGATCGAATACCTCTGCGGGCTGACCGAGGAAATCCACCGGATCCTGCTGGACGAACCGGATTTCGAGACGGTGCACCGGCCGGAGGCGAACATCCTCTGCTTCCGCTACCGCCCCGCCGCACTTCCGGACGAACGCGTGCACCGCCTCCAGGTGGCGATCAGGAACCGGATCAAGATCCGGGGGAATTTCTTCATCTCCAAGGTGAACATCGACGGGGTCGCCGCTCTGCGCGTGGTGATGATGAACCACGAGATCACCGCCGAACACTTCCGGATGCTGCTGGGCGAGATCAGGCGGGTCGGCACCGACCTCCTGGCCGACACCGAGTGAATGACGCCGAGTGAACAGCCGAGTGAACGACACCGAGTGAATGACACCGGTTGTCGCAGCCGGGAAAACGCGGCCGAGAAATCGCGGCCGAACGAACCGCGACACATGAACGAGTGAACAACAGAAGGACGGGGAATTGACGATGAGTGCAGTGAGTACCGCGCCCGCCCGGCCGGCGGCACCCGGCGGCGCCGACGAACTGGCGAGCTGGCTGATCCCCGAATGGGAGCTGAAGCCGGAGTCGGTCGACGCGGTGGAGAAGCTCCCCTCGTTCGCGAGCAAGCTCCAGGAGTGCGAGCGGGTCTGCCAGACGCCCTACAGCGAGGTCTCGCACGAGATCCAGGACGCCCTGGTGCTGCGCCGCCTCCAGCAGATGGTCAACACGGTGCGGCTCAACCCGCTGTGGCGCAGCCGGCTGTCGGGCGCCGGCGTCGACGACGCCCCGCGGTCGTACGAGGACTGGCAGCGGATCCCGCTGTCCGACAAGGAGACCCAGCGCGAGTTCTTCATGGACTCGCGCCCGGGCATGGTGGTGCCGCTGACCCGCGGCGGCTTCGAGATCGTGGCCAGCGGCGGCACCAGCGGCGGGAAGCCGCTGGAGTCGGTGTACTCGCTGCGGGAGCTGCGGGACACCTACGAGGTGGCCGGCCGGTTCATGGGCGACTACCAGCTCGGGAAGTACCTGCCGGGCAGCGACCCGAAGTGGCTGTACACCACGCTGGCCGACTACCAGATGTGGAGCAGCGGCACCATGGTGGGCGGGGTGCTGTCCCAGGTGCCAGGGATCAACTACATCGGCGCGGGGCCGGTCACCGCCCCGGTGCTGGAGCACATGTTCTCCTACCCGGGCCCGAAGGCGCTGATGGGGATCACCGCGGGCATCGCGATCCTCAGCGAGCTCGGCGCCGGCATGAGCCAGGAGGCCAAGGAGAGCTTCCGGGTGGCGCTGTACGGGAGCGGGGTGCTGCCGCAGCGCAAGCGGGCCGAACTCAAGGCGATGTACCCGAACCTGACGATCCTCAGCTACTTCGCCGCCACCCAGGCCGAGACCATCGGGCTGCAGCTGACGGAGGAGTCCCCCTGCCTGGCGGCCGTTCCCGGGCTGCACCTGGTGGAGATCGTCGACGAGCGGGGCCGCTGGGTCGCCGAGGGCGAGGAGGGCGAACTGGTCGTCACCCGGCTGCACGGGCACGAGGCGCCGCTGCTGCGCCTGAAGCTCGGCGACCGGATGATCCGCCGCCCGAAGCTGGACGGGCCCGGGCTGAAGACCGGCCAGTTCGAGTTCGCCGGCCGCACCGGGGACATCCTGCACCTGAACGACAGCCAGTACTCGGCCCCGCGCGCGTACGAGGCGGTGCGCGAGGACCTGCTGAAGGCCACGGCGATCGACCTGGACGTGGTCGCCCACGAGATCCAGTTCGTGAACCACCGCGAGGGCAAGACGATCACCCTGCTGGCCTCGGTCGACGACGTCGCCGGCCTGACGTACCGGACGGACGCCGCGCTCGGCCCGTACGGGGTCCAGCACGTCTTCGTCAACGCGCTGCCCCGCTCGCTCTCGCTGTTCAACCAGGGCGAGGCAAACCCCGCCTCGATCGAGAAGACCGGTTACCGGTTCCTGGTCAAGTTCGTGCCCAGGGCGTCCGCGGAGATCGAGCGGACGTCCGTCGGCAAGGTGCCGCTGGTGCGCGACCGGGGCTGACAGGACCGGCGGGACGGTACAACTGCCGCTCCGGAACGTTGATTTGAGGGAATGGAGTGAGTATGAAGCCGCAAGTGAACATCGCCGTCGTGGTGGACGTGATCGGCGCGCTCTCGGACAAGACGCTGCTCAACGGCAACCTCTGTCTGATCGACGACGGGTCGTTCGACAGCAAGAACCAGGGCACGCCCGACCTGGTCACCGTGGTGGTGCCGGGCCAGGTGGTCCAGTGGTCCGCCCTGGCGGTGGACCTCCAGACGCCCGTCGAGATCCGGAGCATCAGCTTCGTGCCGGCGGACGAGGGCGCGGCCGCTGCCGCCGCGGCCGGGGCGGCCGCGTACGGCGTCGACCCGGCCATCCCGGCCGCTCCGGCCGCCCCGGCCGAGGGCACTGCCGCGGGCGCCACCGACGGCACCGCCGAGGGCGCCGACGCCGCTGCGGCGCCGGCCGGCCACCACCTGGCGAACGGACAGCTGGACCTCAACGTCTGGTCCGGCGTGGTCCCGCCGTACCTGGTGCCCGGGGTGCCGTACCGCTACCGGCTGGAGCTCCAGATGTACGAGGGCGAGCACAGCGTGCTGCACATCGACTCGCCCGCACTGATGTGCCTGTAGGCGGAACACCGACAAGGAGGGTGGGCGCATGGCCCAACAACTGGCGATCATCGTGCTCGTGGACGTCGGCAACGCGCTGGAGTCCCGGAGCCTGACCGGCAACACCTATCTGTTCGACAACATGAAGCTCCAGGGCTCCCTGAACCAGGGCACCGGCGAGTTGGTCACCGCGATCAACGGCGCCTACTGGAGCGACGGCTCGCAGGCCGGCGAGCAGGTGCTCAACTGGCTTCCGTACAGCCTCGGTTCGATCCCCCCCACGGTGCCCCGCGGCTACCACACCATCCGGGCGCGGGAGGCCGAGCGGGAGGCGCTCACCGAGCTCGCGAACCTGACCGAGAAGCCCGGGGTGGCGAACGGCGACACCGATGCCGCGCTCGCCCGGATCCGGAAGACCGTCGGCACCCGGGTCAACGGCACCTCGCGCAGCCGGGCCCTCTCGGGGCAGCGCGTCCTGGACGTCACCGGCAAGGTGGTCGCCGACCACGGCCAGGACACCCACAGCTACCCGGCACCGGTGATCACCGACATCTTCGGCGAGGCCGTGGACGAGAAGATCATCTACCCGGCCGAGTACGGCTCCCCCGACCTGGTCACCGACGGCTGGTACTGGTCGGCGACGGTCGACGTCTCCCGGCCCGGGACCTACAGCTACAAGATGCGGATCCAGCTCCACGAGCTGATCCAGCGGTCGGGCGAGTGGACCTGGGAGCCGGTCAACCTGACCGTCGAGTCGAAGCTCCGGATCACCGCGGAACCCAAGCGGAACGGCTTCACCGGGGCCGGCATGGGCTACCTGCCGATCGCCCCGGCGACCTTCGGCTGAGCCCCCGACCAGTAAGTCCCGGAAAGGACGAGGAGGAGTAGATGACCACCAAGCCACGGCTGAAGACCACGCCGAAGCGCCCGATCTCGATCACCGCGGTGGTGGACTGCGTGGGCATGCTGGCGTCCCAGAGCACCACCGGCCACCTGTATCTGTACGACACCAACAAGGCCGGCGGGTCCGCCGACTTCGGCACCGAGCAGCTGCGGACCAAGGTCAAGGCCGGCGACCAGCTGCTCTGGAACGTGCTGGCGCTCGAGTGCGAGGCCTTCGTGGCCATCGACGGGATCGACATCGACCACGAGGTCTGCGAGCCGGTCCGGCAGGTGTACCCGGGCACCGACGTCGCCTACTGGACCGGCACCGTGAAGAAGGACGCCACGGCGCCCGTGCCGTACCGGATCAGGTTCCGGCTGGGCACGCAGGTCGAGCCGATCACCACCACTGTGTCGCCCGTCCTGGTCGGCCAGGCCACCTGACAGCTCTGAGCGGCGGACGGCTCCGAGCGGCTGGACCGCTCGGAGCGGCGCGCTCGAAGGAGGAACCTTGACAACCAGTGCACGCAGCACCTCGGCGGACAAGCAGAACCCCGGGCAGCTGAACTCGGTCCAGCTCAACGTCGTCACGTTCGTCAACATGGAGCGGGCCACGGCCAACCGCTCGCTGGGCGACGCGATGTACATGATGGACAACAGCGTCGGCGGGTCCGGCCAGGGCACCCGGCAGCTGGAGACCGTCTGCAAGCAGGGCCAGGTGATCAACTGGATCATCCGCCCGATCGACATGGAGCGCCGGCTGGACGGCACCTGGCCGCCCATGCCGAAGATCAACAACATCGTGGTCCTCGACACCGAACTCGGTGACGAGGAGGACGTGGCCGAGCGGAAACTCTTCACCGAGCTCAAGATCTACGGCATGCCCGACCGCATGCGCTCCCCGCTGACCCCCGTCTACTACTACTGGGCCGGCACCGTCCTCAGCACCGCCAAGCCCGGCCTCTACCGCTACCGGCTCGTCGTCGAGCTGGAGCAGGAGGGCACCAAGGAGAAGCTCTACCTCAACACCGTCGACCACCCCGCCCTCCGGGTGATCGAGGTCTGAGCCCCGCCGAAACGGCAACAGCCCGGTGCCCCCGACCATCCCGGCCGGAGGCACCGGGCTCCCCCACCCCCGGCCCGGCACGCCAAGGACTGTGCCCAGCCCGCGGGAACGACTGCGGTCCAGGTCGGGATCATGCTCCCGACCTGGACCGCAGTGTGCGTTTCAGCTGTTCACGGGGTGGGCGCGGACGGTTTCGAACCGCCGACATCTGCTTTGTAAGTTCGATCTACCAGTATCCCGACGAGGACACGGTCATCTCGATAGTCACGCGTCAGTCCATCCACGCGCCCCTGCGATCGTGCACGTGCGCCGCCGTTGATGTCACAACCAGCCAAGGGCACTGGGGTTGATTTCCTTAAATGCCGAGACGAAAGTCCTCGGTCTTCTGCCGAATCAGCTCTGCGGGAAGGAAGCCGCCTGATGGCCAAGCGCAACCCGAATCGCGCCGGCACCGTGACCAAGCGCAAGGACGGCCGATACCAGGCCGCCGTCTACGTCCCGCAGCCCGACGGCACGACGGCACGACGGCCCGCAAGTTCGTCTACGGGAAGACCTGGGACCAGTGCGATACCAAGCGCAAGGAGCTGGTGGAACGCGCCAAGCAGGGCGTCGCCACCCCAACCCGGTCGGCGAAGCTCTCCGAGTGGCTGCCGTACTGGCTGGAGCACTTCATCAAGCCCCAGCGGAAGAAGACCACCCACGCCAAGTACGAGACGCACGTGCGCCTCTACCTGGTCTCCCTGCTCGGCGCCAAGGGTCTGGAGACGCTGAGCCCGCGCGACGTGCGGACCTTCCTGGCGAAGGTCACCAAGCAGTCCAGCGCCGCCACCGCGAAGGAGTCTCACCAGGTGCTCCGCTCGGCGCTGAGCGCCGCGTGCCGGGACGAGCTGATCGTGCGGAACGTCGCGACGCTGGTTCCGCCGGCCCGGGTGACGAGCCGTGAGGTCAAGCCGTGGACGCTTGACCAGACGCTGACCTTCCTCTCGGCCAGCCGCCCCGATCCGCTCTACGCCGCGTTCGTGCTGGCCATCACTCTCGGCATTCGGCGCGGCGAGATCGTCGGGCTCCGTTGGTCTGAGGTCGACCTCGACCACCGGGTCCTGGTCGTCCGCGAGCAGGTGCCGCGCATCCGCGGTGAGCTGTACGCGGACACGACGAAGAACGGGAAGCGCCGACCGGTGCTGCTCCCCCGGATCTGCGTGGTGGCGCTGCGCTGGCACCGGATGCGGCAGGACGATGCCCGGCGTGCGGCCGGAGAGAAATGGGAGGAGAGCGACTACATCTTCATCACCCGGACCAGTCGGCCGATCGAGCCGACCAACCTCTACCGCTCGTTCGTCCGGGTGTCGAAGGCCGCTGAGGTCCTGGCGGTCCGGCTGCACGACACCCGGCACGGGTGCGCGGCGCTGCTCGTCGCCTGCGGGGTGCCGCCCCGGGTGGTGATGGAGATCCTCGGCCACAGCCAGATCGGGCTCAAGATGAACGTCTACACCCACGTGGCGCAGGACACTCAACGCGAGGCGCTCGACAATATGGACCGACTGCTCAAGCGCCGCTGGTAGCACGACGACGGCATGCGTATGTCCCGGGTCGATGCCGACCGGCGACATACGCATGGCACGGGTACCAGCATTTTGAACACGCATTCGATTAAGGGGATTTGTCGGTCCCCCCGACTACAGTCCGATCTCAGATGCTCTTTCGGTAAGCACACCCTAGTGACCGCTTGCGGATGCTGTGGGAGCATCGGTTGGTTAGCCAGATGGGCCATTGGGAGGACACATGCGGTTCAGTGAGACGTTCGGCGTTGTTCGTTCCGAGGAGGACGATTGGTTTGACCCCCTGCTGCTAGCAGATACCAACCTTTGCGTCGACCCCTTCTTGATTTATGACGATCAGGAAGAGTTCTGGGCACATTCCCATGACGACATGATCGACTTTTTTGCCATGGTACTGGCACTAGTAAAAGGGTCCAAGGGGAATGAGAAATCACCCTCATGGAGCAAGGCCAAATCCCTTCTTCTTTTCCCAGAGCCAGATGAGTTCTGCTTGGGAGTAACCGAAGGAAGCCCGAAAGGGTCCGGTGCGGGGAAAGGGCTCCAAGGGCCTATGCTCGCGAGCGCCAAAGTTGCAGTGGGCCACGACATTGAGTCCGTCGAGCACATCGAAGAACTAGTTCTATTCCAGGAAGGAATGGGCCTGGATCGAATTAGCGACATGGTTTGCAATGTACTTAAATCATACTTCATCAAGTATACGCAAGCCATCGCAGTTCGCCACTCAGTGCCGATGGAGAAGATTCGCGTCAAACACTCCTCGTGGGACAACGCCAGCGCCAGGTGGAGGGATGAACTGGTCGACCTCCCCAGAAACCCATACACAGGCTCAGGGGTACTCCTCGCCCCTGCCCGTTTCCTGCGAGAGCTCCTCACTGTTGGACCGGACGAATTCTGGGATTGGGCATGGCGGGAAGAGCCGGAAACCCTGCGCGGCAACTTCAACTATGACCTCGCCTGGAAAGTCCCGGCCGCATTGAAAGCCCAAATGGCGCGCCAGAACCCAGAACTCGTCAAGGACTTCATGCGGGTGTGCGAGTCTCGCGAGAAGTCTCCATACGATATCGTGAACGACCCGCTCTTGAGGACCACCACTTATGAGCTGGGAATGTCGCTGGCTCATGAAAACCCGCTCGCTTTTACTCCGACCAAAGCCGAAGAGTTCCAGCGATTCATCGAATCCCTCGTGGAAGCCTACGGACATGGAATTGAGCAATCAGACGGATGGCGACTTCTCTGGGACAAGGATAGGTTTCGCCCCGAAAGCGCTTGTCAATCCCTTTTTCGCTTCGCAGCCTCACACTACTGCCGAGCTCACAAAATCGACATTACATCAGAGGCCAACGCCGGCAGAGGTCCCGTTGACTTCAAATTTGTTCAGAGCTGGTCATCTCGAGCCCTGATTGAAATGAAGCTCGCGAGCAATACGGGCTTCTGGCATGGACTGACAAAGCAGACGGTACAGTACTTGAAGTCCGAAGAAATCAAGCATGGGATCTTCGTCTGCATTGGATACGAAAATAAGCACTTCGATCCAAAATTCCTTGGGGAAGTCAGGCTGCTCGCAGCAAGAACCTCCGAGGAATACGGAGTAGAAATCAAGCCGATGTTCATCGACGCAAGGCCGAAGCAATCAGCTTCCAAGCTTCGCTAACGCTGGCTAGATGGACCTGTCCGGCATGTCTGCGAGGCCAACCCGGGCGGGAGTAGGCGTCCGCTGCTACCCATCGCGAGCCGACTCTCCGTGAGGGCTGTCTGCCACGAGGTCCTGGCTCATGCCCCGCCACTGATGTCAGGTTGAAATGTCAGATGCCCCGGACCGATTTCGGTCCGGGGCATCTGTGCTGGTGGGCGCGGACGGTTTCGAACCGCCGACATCTGCTTTGTAAGAGCAGCGCTCTACCACTGAGCTACGCGCCCCCTGCCGTGGCCCGGCGGGCGCACGACGAAAGGCTAGGGTACCTGGTCCCGGGGGGTGGTGGGGGCCGGGTGGCCGGTGGGGTGCGGGGCCGTGCGGTGGATGAGGCGGGAGGGGGTGACGGGCCGGCGGGGGGATCGGGGAGAATGGGGCCGGATCAGCGGGTCGGAGCAGGGAGCGCGCAGTGACGGTGGCCGGCGGGAGCGGGCGGGGGCGGCGTCGGGCGGGGAGTGCGCTGGCCGACGCCCTGGTGTTGCCGGTGGTACTGGCGGGCGCGCTGGGGGCGGTCGGGCTGGCCTCGGCGGGGACCGGTGGCTGGTGGGGGCGGCGCGGCGGCGGCGAGGGCGGACGGGCGCAGGCCCGGGAGGCCCGGGCGGCGGCACAGGAGGCGTTCTACGAGCTGGAGGAGACCCAGCGCGAGGTGCAGCTCGCGGTGGAGACGGTCCGCGCCGCCGAGGAGGGTCCGACGGCCCAGCGCGCGCTGGCCGACCTGGCGGCGATCTCCGGCCGGGTCGAGCAGGTCACGGTGAACTACCTCGCCGCGCTCGACGCCCACAACCTGGACAGCGAGACCCTGGACGCCGGGACGGCCGCGCAGGCCACCCGTCTGCTGGCGGACGTGAAGGGCCAGCTCGGCTCGGCCCGGGCGGAGCTGGGCGACTTCCTGCGGCGGCTGCAGCCGACCGTCGAGCACGCCGAGCGGCAGCTGATGCGGGTCACCCCGGCGGTCGAGCAGGCCAAGCGGGCGCTGCTGGCGGCCACCACCGCGCTGGACGAGGCGCGCGGCGCCGGCCTCCGGGCGGACGACCTGGCGGCCCGGCTGGCCGAACTGGCGCCCGAGCTGGGCCGGTTGAACGAGGGCCCGGCCCGGCACGGGGTCGCCGACACCCTGCGGCGCGCGGACGACGTGAAGCAGCGCGCCGAGGCGATCGCCGCCGACGCCGGGCAGCTGCCGGAGCGGGCGCGGGAGATCGACCGGCGGGTGGCGAGCCTGCGGACCCGCATCCAGGCCCTGGAGACCAAGGCGGCGACGGTCGATCCCGCCCTGAGCGAGCTGCGCCGCCGGTTCAGCACCGCCTGCTGGCAGGATCTCCAGCGGGTGCCGGACCAGGTCGCCGAGACCGGTCGTTCCGCCGAGCGCAAGCTCGCCGAGGCCGCCCGGGCCCGGGACGAGCAGCGCTGGGCGGACGCCACCGCCGCGATCGGGACGGTCCGCGCGCTGCTGGAGACCGCCGACGGCTCGGTGGCCGCGGTGAACGACCGGCTGCGGCAGCTGAACGAGGTGCAGCACGACCCCAACCGGGAGATCGAGCGCGCCCGCTTCGCGATCCGGGACGCCCAGCGGCTGGCGATGGCCGGGCGCAGCGCGCCGGATCCGCGGCACGCCGCCCCGCTGGACGAGGCGGTGGCCCGGTTGGACCGTGCGGTGGCGGCGCTGGAGGCGGCCGGCCGGCACCCCGACTACTGGCACTTCCTGACCGAGCTCGCGGCGGTGCGGGACACCGCGGCGCGGGTGATCGGGCTGATCCGCGGCGACCTCGGCGGCCACCGGTAGCACGGGGGGTGGGGCGGGTGGCACCGGCAGCGGGACGGAGTGGTGCCCCGGCCGGACTGCCGACGGACACCCCTGCTGGGTACCCTGCCGGTATGCCACGCTACGACTTCCGCTGCCGCTCCTGCGGCGCCACCTTCGAGCTCCGCCGCCCGATGGCCCTGGCGAACGATCCCGCGGTCTGCCCGGAGGGCCACGAGGACACCGTGAAGCTGCTGTCCGCCGTCGCCGTCACGGGCGGTGCGGCCGCCGGCCGGCAGGCCCCCGCGTCCGGGGGCGGCGGGGGTGGCTGCTGCGGCGGCGGCTGCTGCGGCTGACCCGGAGCACACGCACCCGCCGACTCCCGGCCCCCGGCTCCCGGCTCCCGGCCGTCAGGCCGTGACCGGCACGGCCGAGGCCCCGGCCAGGAGGCGCCGAACGATCTCCTCCCCCGCCGTCACCCCCACCTCCGCCAGGGCGGTGACGCCGGGGGCCGTCCACCCGCGGTCCGCGAGCTCGCCGTGCCCCGGGCGCCAGCCCGCGTCCGCCGCGAGCAGCAGGTCCGCGTCGAGCAGCGAGTCGCCGGCCGCCAGTACGGTGTCCGCGCCGCTGCGCCGGACGACCTCGGCCAGCGCGGCGCTCTTGGTCAGCGGCGCGGGCACCGCGTACACCTTGCGTCCCTGCAGGGAGACCGTCCAGCCGCGCTCGGCGCACCAGCCGCTCAGCTCTGCCAGCCAGCCGTCCGGCAGGTCGGCGCGCTCGACCACCAGGTAGGCGAACAGCTCGTCGGCGACCTTCCGCTTGTGCGTCCACTCCGGGTCGGCGCACAGGGCGAGGCGCCGGACGACCTCCTCCAGCGGGGCCGAGCCGGCGGCGATCCGCCCGGTGATCTCGGCCCGCCAGTCGGCGTCCGGCACGCCGTCCACCAGCAGTTGCCCGCCGTTGGCGCAGATCGCGTACGCGGGGGCCCAGTCCGGCGTCGGGCCGGGCAGGCTGACCCGCCCGTACTGCTCGGGCGTCCGGGTGGTGGCCGGGACGAAGCAGGCGTGCCGGGCGAGTTCGGCGAGCAGTCCGGCGGCCCGTTCGGTCATGAAGGACAGCGGCCGCCCCTGGTACACCTCGACGCAGAGCAGCCTCGGCGCGAGCCGGTCGGGCCCGGCCAGGGCCATGGCCCGCTCGGAGTAGATCAGCGTCCGATCGAGGTCGCTGGCCACCAGAACACCCATCAGGAATCCCTCCCCGGTACCGAAACCGAAACCGCATCCGTAGCCGCATCCGAGACCACACCCACACCCGCACCCGACACCGATCCCGAGCCCAGGCCGACGTCCGACGCCACCGCGCGCCCGTCGCCCCCGGTCGCCCCGCGGCTGTAGCGGGGGTGGATCAGCCCGACGCAGGTGTACGGCAGGCCGTTCACCTCCTCGACCTGGACGCCGCGCTGGGCGGCGAGCAGCCGGACGTGGTCGAGGTCCGCGCCGGCGCCGCGCCGGGCGAGGATCCGCCAGGGGACGCGGCGCAGCAGCACCCTGGTGGTCTCGCCGACGCCGGGCTTGACCAGGTTGACGTTGTCGATGCCGTACTCAGCGCTGATCCGCTCGACGGCGGCCCAGCCGGCCCAGTCGGGCGCCCGGTGCGGGTCGGCGGCGAGCCGGTCGGCGCCCTCGGCCGCCGCGGCACGGACCTCGTCGAAGCGGGCGGCCACCGCTTCCAGGAAGGCCGCCGAGACATCGCTCCCGGCCAGTTCGACGTAGTGCTTGGCGCCGTGGAAGTCGTCCGGCCCGATCAGTCCGGCGCGCAGGACGGTGCGCGAAACCAGCCCGGAGACCGTGGAGTTGAGGCAGGCGGACGGGATCAGGAAGTCGTCCCGGGTGCCGTACGTCCGCACGCAGCGGCCCGGGTCGGCGAGCACCGCGAGGTCCGGGTCGAAGCCGGTGCCGGTCAGCGCGTCGGCCAGTTCGCGGGTGATCGCGCCCTTGCCGGTCCAGCCGTCCACGAACACCACGTCCTGCGCCCGGTGGTGGGCGGCCAGGTACCGCAGCGCGACCGGGTCGATGCCGCGTCCGCGCACGATCGAGAGCGCGTAGTGCGGCACGGACAGGCCGTGCGCGTGGGCCAGCCAGCGGCGGATCAGGATGCCGACGGGCGTGCCGGCCCGGGCCAGCGAGGCGAGCACCAGTCCGGGGCCGCGCTCGCGCAGCAGCGTCTCGGCGACGGTGCCGACGGCGAGCGCGATCCGGCCCGCGGAGCCGCGCAGCGCCTGGTGGAAGAGCTCCTGGTACTCGGGGCTGGGCTGGTACTCGACCGGCAGCGACTCGGCGTAGTGCGCGCCGCCGTTCTGGACGGCCTCCTCGCGCTCCTCGGTGGGGGCTTCGAGGGCGACCCCGGAGAGGTCCTTGAGCAGCCAGGCCACTTCCTCGGCCGGGTAGGAGGAGAAGGCCGGCCCGTACAGCGGCGCGGGGAGCGCCGGAGGCGCCTCGGCCCGCCGCGCGGCGGGCACGGGCACCGGCCGGTGCGAGGGCAGCACGGCGAGCGCCACCCGGTCGGTGACCCGCCGCAGCTGGCCGAGCAGCGCGCGTTCGCCCTCGTGCAGCGCCGGGGTGTCGGCCACGTCGTCCACCACGAGCACCACGGCGTCGAAGCGCCGTGCCGGGTCGCTGCCGGGGGCCACGTTGTACGCGTAGCGCTCGGGCGAGCCGCCGTCCTGGGGGTCGTCGTGGGCGGGGAAGACCAGCCGGGTGCGGATGGCGTAGCCGGGATCGTCCACCGCCAGGACGGGCGAGCGGGTGGTGGTGGAGAACCGGACGCGGTCGCCGCCGAGCCGCTCGTCGAGGGCGCCGGCCAGCCGCAGCGGCGCGTACATCAGTTCCTCGAAGCCGAGCACCAGCACCCGCCGGGCACCGGCGGGCAGGGCTTCGGCGAGCTGCCCGGCCAGGTGCGGCAGGGCGGCGTCCAGCCGGGCGCGGTCGTGGGCGGTGAAGCCGTGCCGGCCGCCGTCCGGGAGCCCGGCGGGCCAGTCCAGTGCGACCCGGACGAGCGGCGCGACGGCGGCCCCCGGCGCCGCCGCACCCGACACATCCACCGGCACGCCCCCCGGCACGTCCCCCGGGACACCAGCCGGAACGCCGCCCGACGCCTCCGCCGCGATCAGCCGCTCGGCCCGCGCCACGACGTCCTCGGGAAGCTCGACGCCCCCGCTCGCGGTGGCCACCAGGTCCAGCCGGACGCCGAGTTCGGCGGCGGCCTCGTCGAGCCGCCGCCGGTCGGCCGCCGAGCGCAGGTCCACCAGGGCGACCACCACGTAGTGCCCGCGCGGGTGGCGGGCGTGCAGGTCGCGGATGGTGTTGAGCACCGTCCTGCCGGTGGAGAACTCGTCGTCCACCAGCACCAGCGGCCCGTCCCCGGCGAGGAGCGCGGGGTCGGCCGGGAGCAGCAGGTGCGAGGTGGCGTGCGAGTGCTCCTCCTCGAAGCCGCCGAGCGGGGTCATTCCGGGCACCGGGCGGCGGGTGGAGTGCAGGTAGGGGGCGTCCAGGCCGTCGGCGACGCTGTGGCCGAGGCCGGTGGCGGTCTCCGCGTAGCCGAGCACGACGGCCCGCCCGGCCGCCCGCGCGCCGAGCAGTTCGCGCACCCGGCGGCCGAGTTCGAGCCCGGCGCCGTGGACCACCGAGGGCTGCTGCGGGACGTGCTTGCCGAGCACGTTGGAGACCAGCAGGTGGGCGCGCCGGGGGTTCCCCGAGCGGAGCGCCAGGCCGACGAGTTCGGGGAGGCGCTCGGAGCCGGTCAGTGCGATCCCGGCCCGGTCGGCGACCCAACGGCCGGTCCACGTCTGCGGTGTTGCTGTCACTGCTGGTCCTGCTTTCGATGGTGCGATGGTGCGTTGGTCGTATCCGCGCTCACGGATCCGTCGGGCCCGTACTCACGGATCCGTCGGGCCCGTACTCGCGGATCCGTCGGACCCGTACTCACGGATCCGTCATATCCGCGCTGCGGAAACCGAAGGAAACCGGCGGGAACGGCTCGGTCTCGGCCACGGGAACAGTCAGCCGCACAGGCAGGCCGACAGCAGTTCCGCGAAGCTCACGTCCTCCCGGGCCACCCCGAACACCTCCGCCCGCAGCAGCACCCGCTCCGCCCAGGCCCGGTGCGGCCGGGCCTCGTTCATCTTGTTGGTGTACGCCGAGCGCAGCACCCCGCCGCCGTCCTGCTCCTGCCGGAGGATGTCGCGGGCGTCGCAGTACTCCTCGTGCGTGACCACGGACAGGGCGTGCACGGCGGGGACGTGGCTGGGGTGGATGCAGGTCTTGCCGAGCAGGCCGTTGGCCCGGTCGAGTTCGACCTCCCGGATCAGCCCGTCCAGGTCGTGTTCGATGATCCGCCGGCGGACCTCCTCGCCGGAGGCCGGAAGCCTCCCGGCCGCCGCCCCGGCTCCGGCCCCGACGGGGACGGAGGTGCCGGCGAACGGGGTCCGGCGCAGCTGCGGCTTGAACATCCGCTCCTGCACCGGGAAGTACTCCCAGACCGGTCCGGTGACGGTGTGCCCGGTGCCGTCCGCCCGGCCGAGCACGTTGACCACGTCCCCGATCACCGCCGCGACCAGCGCCACGTCGTACGCGGTGAGGTCGGGCGAGCGCCGCAGGCCGTACGCGGAGCAGAGGTCGGTGACGCCGAGCCGGACGGCGAGCACCCGCTCGCGGTGGCCGGCCAGCAGCTCGGCGATGCCGAACAGCTGCTCCCGCCTGGTCTCCAGGTGGGCGAGTTCGGGCGACTCCAGGACGGGCATGGCGAACAGCCGCCGCCCGGTCGCGGCCTCGGCGGCGGCCAGCGCCGCGAGGTACTCGCCGCCGTTCGCGGGGGTGAACTTCGGCAGGACGAAACCGCTGAGCAGTTCCACGGCGGGTCCGAGGCGCTCGGCCAGGTCGAGGATCTGGGCGGCCGCGCGGACCCTGATGAAGAGCAGGGGGTGGCCCTGTGTGCAGTCGGTGAAATCCTTGACCAGGTCATTCAACTGCTCGACCAGGTTCCGCTCCCCCGCGTCCACCTCGTGGTCGGCGATCGCGTCCTCCAGGCAGAGCACCATCGACACCACGCCCCGACCAGCGAGTTTGCGGATGTCGGCGGCCAGGGCGGGCCTGGTGGCCGGGCTGTAGAGGGTGCCGCCGAGGGCGGTGGCGAGCACTGCCGGCGCGCTCCGCGCGCTGAACGGGCGCGGCTGTTCCAGGAAGAGCCGGCCGCGTACGTCCTCGGCGAGGTGGCCGAAATGGCGCAAGGTGCTCTCCTCCAGGAAGTGGGCGGGCCCGCGGCCCGCTGCCGGCGACACCCTGGTCAACCGGCCGACCGGGCGCCATGGTTCCCGGGCGCGCCTCCGCCGGACGCCCCTGCGTCGAACCCCCGGGGACCTTTCGACCGCCCATCGTACGGACGGGATCCGGCCGGTCCCGGTTCCCCGGCACTGAACTCCCGGAACATCCCGGTCCACTTGGACGATCACCGGCGCGACCGCGGCGAACTTCGGAAACGACGGCGGCAAACCTCGGAAGGCGCAAGTCTTGGCAAAGTCCGACGCGGCACGGACCGGTCCGGTCACGTTGTCCGAAGGGGTGGCGAACAGGCAGGATGGTCGGCTATGACGCACGTGATGGCCAAGGGCGCCAACATCGCACTGCCGGCGGCGGCGGTCCGCGCCGTGCTGCGCTGGAGCGCCACGCCCGGTGCGCCGGACGTGGACGCGTCCGCGCTGCTGCTCGGCGCGACCGGCAAGGTCCGCTCGGACGCCGACTTCGTCTTCTACAACCAGCCCCGCCACCCCTCCGGTCTGGTGCGGCACCTGCCCAAGCAGCAGACCTCCGGCGGCGCCGAGATCATCGACACGGTCGAGGTCGAGCTGGGCAAGCTGCCCGCCGAGGTGGACCGCGTGGTGCTGGCCGGCTCCTCCGAGGGCGGGCCGTTCCGCTCGGTGCCGGGGCTGCGCCTGCTGCTCTTCGACGCCACGGCCGGCGAGAACGGGCCGGCGCTCGCCGAGTTCGAGATCGACGACGCCGAGAACGTCACCGCCCTGGTCGCGGGCGAGCTGTACCGCCGCTCCGGGGCCTGGAAGTTCCGGGCGATCGGCCAGGGCTACACCTCCGGGCTGATCGGCCTCGCCACCGACTTCGGCATCACCGTGGACGACGAGGCGGAGGCGGACTCGGCGTCGGCCCAGCCTCCCGGGTCGACCGTCGGCACGCTCGACCCGCGCAGCACCCCGCTGCCGGACCCGCGCTCGGCCGCCCCGGAGCCGGGCACCTTCACCCTGGCTCCGGCCGTCCCGCAGTCGCCGCCGGCCCAGCCGCCCGCGGCACCGTCACCGGCCGTCGCACCGTCCGCCGCCCCGGCCCCGGC
>NZ_JBEZUT010000044.1:0-36502 GCF_040636595.1 Kitasatospora sp. NPDC036755 | reverse complement strand
GATCGTGCCGCCCTTGCGGGTGACGTTCACCGAGGCGCCGAAGGTCTCCCGGCCCGGGTGCTCGAAGACCGGCGCGGGCGCACCGGCGCCCTCCTCGTCCTCCTGGTGGTGCTGCTGGGGCTGCTCGGCCCGCTGGCGGCCCTGGACCCGTACCGGCAGGGCCCGGACGCGCTGGCCGGGCCGTCCGCGGCCCACCTGCTGGGCACCGACGAGGTCGGCCGCGACCTGCTCGCCCGGGCGCTGGCCGGAATCCGCACCGAACTGCTGGTCTGCCTGCTGGCCGTCCCGGCCGCCGCCGTGCTCGGCACCGCTCTGGGGCTGCTCGGCGGCCTGAACCGGCTGCTCGGCGAAGCCGTCCAGCGGCTCTTCGACCTGCTGCTCGGCCTGCACGGCCTGCTGCTCGGCCTCGCGCTCGCCCTGCTGGTGCGCCC
Organism: Kitasatospora sp. NPDC036755; assembly: GCF_040636595.1. Classification (NCBI taxonomy): domain Bacteria; kingdom Bacillati; phylum Actinomycetota; class Actinomycetes; order Kitasatosporales; family Streptomycetaceae; genus Kitasatospora; species Kitasatospora sp. NPDC036755. Next base: position 36,071 of record NZ_JBEZUT010000044.1, on the reverse strand, counting down.
CGGGCTGGGCAGCGTGGTGGCCACCGTCGTGCTCAGCGCGCTGCCCTCCTTCGGCCGCCAGGCCCGGGCGGCCCTGCTCGGCCAGCTGGCCCGCGACCACGTGGTGGCCGCCCGGGTGCTCGGCGTGCCGCGCGGCCGGATCCTGCGCCGCCACGTGCTGCCCAACGTCGTCGACGCCACGACCGCGCTGCTCGCCGTGGCGATGGCGCACGCCGTCAAGATCGAGGGCGGGCTGAGCGTGCTGGGCCTCGGCATCCAGCCGCCCGCCCCCTCGCTCGGCACGATGATCAACACCGGCTCCAAGTACCTCTTCCTCCACCCGGGTTACGCCCTGGCACCGGTCGTCCTGCTCGGCCTGCTGGTGTTCGGCCTGACCCTGCTCGCCGATTCGTTCAACCGGGAGAGACTGCGGTGACCACGACCGAGACCGCCCAGACCCCGACCCCCGCCGCCGTGCCCGCCCCACCGCTGCTGGAGGTGCGCGGCCTGCGCGTCACGGCGGGCGGCGGCGAGGCGGTGCGCGGGGTGGACTTCACCGTGCGGCCGGGCGAGATCCTGGGCCTGGTCGGCGAGTCCGGGTCGGGCAAGACCCTCACCGCGCTGGCCGTCAACCGGATGCTGCCGCCGGGCTGCCGCACCACCGGCGGCACCGTCCGCTTCGACGGCACCGACCTGCTGGCCCTGCCCGAGCCCGCCGTGCGGGCGGTGCGCGGCCGGCGGATCGGCATGGTCTTCCAGGACCCGCTGGCCCATCTCAACCCCCGGATGCCGGTCGGCCGCCAGCTCGCCGAGGCCGCCCTGGTGCACGGCGCGAGCCGCCGCGAGGCCCGCGCCCGGGCGCTCGAACTGCTCGACCTGGTCGGCATCGAGGGGCCCGCGCGCCGCTACCGCGACCGGCCGCACGAGTTCTCCGGCGGCATGCGCCAGCGGGTGCTGATCGCGATGGCGATGGCCAACCGGCCCGAGCTGCTGATCGCCGACGAGCCCACCACGGCGCTCGACCCCAGCACCCGGGTGGAGATCCTCGACCTGCTGGTCCGGCTGCGCGACGAGACCGGCACCGCCGTGCTGCTGATCACCCACGACCTCGGCGTGGTGGCCCGCAGCTGCGACACCGTCCAGGTGATGTACGCCGGCCGGATCGTCGAACGGGCCCCGACCGGGCGGCTGGCCGCCGCGCCCCGGCACCGTTACACCGCCGGGCTGCTGGCCGGGGTGCCCCGGCTCGACGGCCCGCCCGGCCGGCCCCTCACCGTGATCGGCGGACGCCCGCCGGCGGCCGGCGAGGCACCGGCCGGCTGCGCCTTCGCCCCGCGCTGCGCGGCCGCCGCGGACCACTGCGCGACCTCGGAACCGGAGTGGACCGCCGACGGGGGCTCGGGCTTCGCCTGCCACCTCCCGGTGGGCAGCGCCGCAGTGACCGATCGTCAGGAGGCCTACAGGCCAAGGGAGGTGGTCGCTTCCGACCCCGTCCTGGTGGCCGAGGGGCTCACCGTCCGCTACGGCCGGCGCCGGCCCCCGGCCCTGGCGGACGTCTCACTGAGTGCCGCGCCGGGCCGGGCCGTCGGGGTGATCGGCGAGTCCGGCTCCGGCAAGTCCACCCTGGCCCGGGCGCTGCTCGGACTGGTGCGCCCGCAGGCCGGGACGGTGCGGGTGGACGGCCGGCCCTGGGCCGGGTCCGGCCGCGGCGAGGAGCGCGAGCTGCGGCGCCGGGTGCAGATGGTCTTCCAGGACCCGTACGCCTCGCTCAGCCCCCGGATGACGGTGCGCGAGGCCCTGGCCGAACCGCTGGCCACCCACGGGCTGCGCGACCGGGATCCGGCCGGGCTGTGCGAGCTCGTCGGCCTGCCGGAGGCCGTGCTCGACGCGCGGCCGCACCGCCTCTCCGGCGGACAGCGCCAGCGGGTCGCGATCGCGCGGGCCCTGGCCGTCGGCCCGCGGGTGCTGGTCGCCGACGAACCGACCTCGGCCCTGGACGTCTCCGTCCAGGCGCAGATCCTCAACCTCTTCGCCGACCTGCGCGAACGCACCGGCATCGGACTGGTGTTCATCTCGCACGACCTCGCGCTGGTCCGGCACCTGTGCGACGAGGTGCTGGTGCTGCGGCAGGGCCGGGTGGTCGAACGGGCCCCCACCGCGGAGCTGTTCGCCGCCCCCGCCCACCCGTACACCCGGCAGCTGCTCGCCGCCGCCGGCGCCGTGACCCCGCCCCGCCCGTGACCCCGCCCCGTGACCCCGCCCCGCCCGTGACCGGACCCTGGAGCCCCATGCCTGCCGTCAACCCCTCGCGCCGCCGACTCCTGCTCGGCACCGGCGCGGTGGCCGCCCTCTCGGTGCTCGGCCCGACCCCCGGCGCGGCCGCGACCACCGCGCCGGAGGTGACCGCACTCGGCCCCGGCAACGCCGACTTCCCCCTGATGAGCGCCACCCTGATCGGCGAGACCCTGTGGATCGGCTCGCGCAACCTCGCCCCCGCCCGGGTGATCGGCCACCACCTGCCGACCGGCCGGGTGACCACCACCGTCGAGCTGCCCACCGGCAACTTCGTCCAGGGCTCCGCCGCCCGGGACGGCGTCCTCCACCTGGGCGTCACCGACGCCCCCGGCGCGGCCAACCTCTACCGCTACGACGGGACGCTGACCGCGCTCGGCAACGTCCCCGGCGCCGACGTGCGGGACGTGGCCGTCGCCCCCGACGGCACCGTCTACGCGACCGGACGGCAGAAGGGCCGGGCCGCCGGCCCCGGCCTGTACGCCTGGAGCCCGGCCACCGGCGCCGTCACCGAGGTCGCCTCCCCGGCTCCGAACGCCACCCAGGGCCGCGCCGTCGCCGCCACCGCGACCCACGCCTACCTCGGCGTCGGCAGCAACCTCGCGGGCGGCGGCGGAGCCACCCGGGCGAGCCTGTACGCCGTCGAGCGGGCCACCGGCACCGTCACCGACATCACCCCGCCCGACCTGCGCGGCGACACGATCATCCGCCGGATCACCGTCCTCGGCGACGACCTGCTGGCCGTGTCCACCGAGGGCGCGCCCGCCCACGTCGCGCTGCTCGACCCCGCGGACCACCGGGTGCTGCGCTCCTTCGCCGTCCCCGGCACCAAGAGCGTCACCAACTTCCAGCGCCGCGGCGACGACCTCTGGTTCACCTCCACCGAGCACGGCGTGCTGTGGCACCACGACCTCGCCACCGGCACGCTCGAACAGCTCGCGGTGCCGGTGCCCGACGGCAACTCCTGGGGCCTCGGCCGGCTCGGCGACACCCTGGCGGGCGTCACCGAGGGCGGCACCGTGTGGACCCTGGACCTCGGCACCCGGGCCGTCACCACCCGGGACCTGGTCGAGGCGGGCGCGCCGGCCGCCGCCCAGCTCGGGATGTCGGTCGCGGCCCGCGCCGGGCGGGTGTACGTGGGCGGCAACGGCTCGCTCGCCCTGCACGACCTGGCCGCCGGCACCGTCCGCAAGCTCCCGGTGCCCGGCGAGGCCAAGGACACCCTGGTCCTCGACGACGGCACCCTCTACCTGGGCGTCTACTCCTCGCAGGGCATCTGGCGCTACCGCCCCGGCGTCGACCGGGCACCCGTCCAGGAGGCGGCGCTGCCCCAGGAGCAGAACCGGCCGCAGGTGATCCGGCTGGACCGGGACAACGGCCTGCTGCTGCTCGGCGTCCAGGCCGACACCACCGGCGGCGGCTCCTTCGTCACCTACCGGCCCGGCAGCGGCCGGCCCACCGTGCACACCGACCCGCTCGGCCCCGACCAGCTGGTGCGCGCGGTGGCGGCCGGCCGCGGCCAGGCCTTCCTCGGGGGCGACAACGCCCGGCCCACCGGTCCGCGCGGCGACCTCGCCGGCTGGGACCCGGTGGCCGGCCGCGAACTGTGGCGCACCGCGACGGACCTGGGCGCGGGCATCAGCAGCCTGGTCGTGCACGGCCACACCCTGTACGGGCTCACCGTGAACGGCCGGGCGTTCACCGTCGACCTGCGGGGCTCCGGGCGGCCCGGGTACGCCGCCGTGATCGGGCGCCGGGCCGACCTGGGGGCGGTGTCCGGCGCCAATCCCCGGCTGCTGGCCCTCGGCGGCACCCTGTACGGCGTCAGCGAGCGCACCCTGTTCCGGCTGGACCGCGACACCCTGGCCGCCACCGTGCTGGTCGAGCTGGACGCCGAGTGGTACAGCGGCGCCCGGCTGGCCGCGGACGAGGACGGCGTGCTCTACACCCTGCGCGGGCGCGAACTGATCGCCGTCCGGCCGTAGTTCCACCCGCGGACGGGGGCCGACCCGCCCGGGTCGGCCCCCGTCCGCGCCCTGGCTGAACAGCGGTGGGAGTTCAGCCGTCGACCGCGCGGGGCCGACCGCGCGGGGCGTGTGTCGGTCAGGCGGTGTTCTTGCTGACGAAGGCGGCGATGGCCTCCTCCATCTGCCGGAGACCGGGGTCTTCGAGAGGGTAGTGACCGGCGCCTTCGAGCATGACGGTGTCGACGGGGACCTTGGTGATGCGGGACAGGACGGGGACGCTGAGGTGGTGGGGGGTCCAGCGGTCCTCGGCCGGCTGGGTGAGCAGGACGGGGCAGGCGTCGAACTCGGGCGGCTCGACGGCGGGGGCGTAGGTGGCGTAGCTGTCGAGGAAGCGGACGCTGACCCAGTTGGCGGCGGAGGTCTGGTCCTTCATGAGGACCTTCATGGCGTCCGGGTCGTTGGCGAGGGCGGACATCTTGGAGGCCAGGCTCATCGGGTACTTGGCGGAGGCGGCGGGGGTCTTGGCGATCAGGCCCATGAGGGGGACGCCGGCGCGGGCGGTGAGCTTGTCGTGGGAGGTCTCGTCGCGGACCTGCTGGTCGCGCTGGTCGAGGAAGGTCATGCCGACGATGCCGCGCAGGGTGCCGCGGGGGGCCTTGGCGGCGACGTGGTAGGTGAGCATGCCGCCGGCGCTCAGCCCGTAGAGCACGATGGGGCGGTCGTCGCGGGACTGCTCGTACGCGAGGAAGTCGACGACGAGGTCGACCCAGTCGTCGTAGGACGGGGTGGTGCCGGGCTTGACCTTGGTGAGGCCGTAGCCGAGGTTGTCCAGGGCGACGGTCTCGAAGCCGCGCCGCGCCAGCGGTGCGCCCAGGATGAGCGACATCTGGCGGCCGTTGGTGCCCACGCCGTGGTGCAGGACGACCTTCGCCTTCGCCTCCGGGTTGCGGTAGCGGTCGAGGTGGACGCGGTTCCCGCGCCAGTCCCAGTACTCCTCCTCGGGCGCGGTGGCGTCGGTCAGCCGCAGGCGCTCGGGCAGGAACTGCTGGAGGTCGCGCCACGCCTGCTGGTCGCGGTAGTAGTCGGGGGCGGGGGTGCTGTGCATGAGGGTGCGCCTTTCGGGCGGGGCCGGCCCGTGCGGGTCAACCGGGGGTGGACGTGGTGGAGGCGAGGGCCCCGCGAGTGATCATCCGCACGCCGGTCAGCAGTTCGTCGCGGACGGCGTCGGTGTCGCGCAGGTCCTCCTCCAGGCCGCGGGTGAAGGTGAGCAGCACGGCGGCAGCCTGCCGCGCGCCGTCCCCGGCGGCCCGGGCGAGGGTCGATGTGAGGAGTGCGGCCAGGTGGTCGGTGTAGGCGGTGACCAGGCCGGGGGCCTGGGCGGTGGCCGCGGACAACAGCTCCTGGGCGTGGGCGGGGCTGTCCTGCCAGAGCCGGATGGCGACCTCCAGCTTCACCGTGAGGACGGCGAGGACCGTCTCCTCCGCGGTGGCCGCCGCCTCGGCCGCGGCATCCGAAGCGGCGGTGGCCCGCTCCAGCAGCGACCGGACGACCTTGACGATCGCCTCCTCCTTGCTCCCCACGTACTTGTAGACCGTCGGGCGCGACAGCTGCGACTCCTCGACGATGTCGGAGACCGTGGTGCGGCGGTAGCCGTTGCGGCAGAAGCAGCGGTACGCGGCGTCGAGGACGAGCTGGGAGGAGGGGACCTTCGGCATGCCTACAAAGTTAACACCAGAGCGCAAATGTGTAAAGCTGGAGGTGTCCCCGAACCCTCCGCACGAAAGGCACCATCGTGGACAAGCGCAGAATCCTCCTGCTCGGAGCGACCGGCTTCACCGGCCGCCGCGTGCTGCGCGAGCTGCTCGCCCGCGGCGAGGAGCCGACCCTGGTCGGCCGCAGCCGCGCGAGGATGCTCGCCCTGGCCGAGAACCTCCGGGCCGATCTGGACGTCATCGAGGCCGACGCCACCTCGGAGTCCGACCTCGCCGGCGTCTTCGAGCCCACCGACGTCGTCGTCTCCACCGTAGGACCATTCGCCCGGCTCGGCCTGCCCGCCGTCACCGCCGCGGCCCGGGCCGGGGCCCACTACCTCGACTCCACCGGAGAACCCCCCTTCATCCGGCAGGCGTTCGCCCTGGGCGACATCGCCGCCGCCAGCGGCGCGACCATCGTTCCGGCCTTCGGCTACGACTACCTCCCCGGCAACCTCGCCGGCGCCCTCGCCCTCACCCGTGCGGGCGAACAGGCGCGCCGCGTCGAGATCGGCTACTTCCTCACCCGCTCCGGCCACGGCGACGAGACGCGCTACCGCAGCACCCTGCGCGACGCCTTCACCCTCACCACCGGCGGCACCCGCGCCTCACTCGTCGGCTCCGCCGTCGAGGACGCCTTCGCCCACCGCCGCCCCCGCACCGGCGGCCCCGCCCGCCTCACCACCGAGCACACCGGCGCCCGCCTGCTCACCTTCCGCCACGCGGGCCTCACCCGCACCGCACTGACCGTCGGCGGCTCCGAGCACCTCGGCCTGCCCGAGGCCTTCCCCCACCTCGACAGCGTCGACGTGGGCCTGGGCTGGTTCGGCCGGGCCACCCGCCTCGTCCGGGCCGGCACCCGCCTCGCCGCACCCTTGCTGCACACCCCCGCGATCCGTGGCGCCGTCACCAAGCTCTCCGAGCGTCTCCCCGGTTCCGCCCGCGAACCCGACCCCGACGGCCGGGCCCTCGTCATCGCCACCGCCCGCGACGCGGCAGGCCGCCCCCTGGCCACCACCGCCCTCACCGGCCCCGACCCCTACGAGATGACCGCCTCCCTCCTCGCCTGGGGAGCCGGCCACGCTGCCGCCCCCGGCGCCGTCCTCACCCCCGGCGCCCACGGCCCCGTCACGGCCTTCGGACTCCGGACACTCCGCGACGGCGCCACGCAGGCCCGCCTGCACGAAACCGAGCACACGACCATCCCGGGGTAGGCGACCAGGGACAGCGGGACGACGCTTCAGGACACGGCCCGTGGCACGAACCGCGCGAACGGGTCGGAGACCCGGGCGCAGTGCTCGGACAGCAGGGTCCGGAAACGGGCGAGCAGCGCCGCGTGCCGGGCGTCCACCGCGAGGTTGACCAGTTCGCCGGGGTCGGTGGCGAGGTCGAAGAGCTGCTCCCGGTGGTCGCCCCAGGCGTAGCAGACGTACTTGTGCCGCCCGGCGCGGACCATCCGGCCGAGGGCGTTGTTGAAGCCGGGGATCTCCCAGCGGGTCTCGACCACCACGCTGTCGTGCGGGAGTGCGGCGCGGACGCTGCGACCCGGCAGGCCGTCGGGCACCTCGACGCCGGCCAGGTCGCAGAGCGTCGGGATGAGGTCCAGCCCGGCCGCGACCAGCCGCTCGTCCACCGCGCCGGCGGGCACCCCGGGACCGGTGACCACCAGCGGCACCCGCACGCACTCCTCGTACAGGGCCCACTTCTGGTTCCAGCGGTGGGCGCCCGCGCCGTCCCCGTGGTCGGAGCTGAACACCACCACGGTCTCCCGGTCGCCGCCGCGCTCCGCGAGCGCGTCCAGCAGCAGGCGGATGTGCCGGTCCACCCGTTCCACGAGGGCGTAGTAGGCGTGCCGGTAGCGGCGCCAGTCGTCCTCGCGCCACTCGGCGGTCGGGTGGGTGTGCGGCTGGGCGAGCCGGGCCAGCCGGGGCAGCGCCGGATCGTACGGCCCGACCGGGAAGTTGGCGGGCAGCGGCGGGAGTTCGGCGACGGGCGGCGCGGGCGGGAGCGGGCCGGTGCGCGGGTCCTGGCCGCGGGCCCACTCGCAGATGCCGTGCGGCTCCAGGAAGGAGGCGACCAGCAGGAACGGCCGGTCGCGCGGCGCGCGGACGAACGCGGCGGCGGCGCGGGCGAGTCCGGCGTCGTCGCCCGCCGGGTGGATCCGGCGGAAGCCCCGGTCGGCGGGCAGGTCCAGTTCGGGCAGGTGCCACTTGCCGCCGTAGCCGCAGTCGTACCCGGCCCCGGTGAACAGCCGTCCGAGCAGCGGGTCCTCGGGGCCGCCGGTGTTGCCGGTGACGCCGACCGTGCTGGGCAGCCGGCCGGTCATCAGGCTGGCCCGCGAGGGGGTGCAGAGCGGCTGGGCGCAGTAGGCGGCGGGGTAGCGGGTGCCGGCGGCGGCGAGCGCGTCCATCGCGGGGGTGCGCAGGTACGGGTTCCCGGCGGCGCTCATCGCGTCCGCGGTCTGCTGGTCGGTGAGGATCAGCACCACGTCGGGGTGGCGTCGGTTCAGGGGCTCCGGCACGGGTCAGGCCATCCGTTCGTAGGTGTGCGGGTCGAGTGCCCGGCGCAGTGGCGCTCCGCGCAGCCAGCGCTCGAACTCGCCGACGACCAGGTCCCCGAGGCGGCGGCGCTCCAGCCCCCGGCTGCCCGCCAGGTGCGGGGTGACGACCACGTTGGGCAGGGTGAACAGCGGCGAGCCGGGCAGCGGCGGCTCGGGGTCGGTCACGTCCAGCACGGCGAAGAGGTCGGGCCGCTCGGTGAGCACCGCCAGCAGCGCGGGCTCGTCCAGGACGGCGCCGCGCGAGGTGTTGACCAGTGTCGCGCCGGGCCGCATCGAGCCGAGCAGCCGCCGGCCGACGAGGCCGCGGGTCGCCGGCAGCAGCGGGGTGTGGACGCTCACCACGTCGGCGGTGGCGAAGAGTTCCTCCAGGTCGACGGCGTGCACCCCGGGCGGGGCGGGGGCGTACGGGTCGTGCGCGAGGACCCGGACGTCGTAGCCGCGCAGCATCTCGCAGACCAGCCGTCCGGTCGCGCCGAGCGACAGGATCCCGACCGTGGAGCCGTAGCCGCCGGGGGTGCGGGCGGCGGGGACGGCGGCGCGGGCGGCCCGGGCGGCGAGCACGTGGCGCCAGCCGCCCTTGAGGGCGTAGACGATCTGGGCCACGGTGAACTCCGCGACCGGGACGGCGTTGGCGTGCGCGGCGGTGACGATCGGGACGTCCGCCGCCCAGAACGCCTCGCCGGCGATCCGGCGCACCGATCCGGCGGCGTAGAGGACCAGCCGCAGGCGGGGGAGCCGGGCCAGCGCGGCGGCGTCCAGGACGGGGCCGCCCCAGCCGGTGAACAGCACCTCGACCTCGCGCAGCGCCTCCGGTGCGGCGGCCAGTCGCTCGGCGCTCCACACGCCGTCGGGGGAGGCCGGATCGGCCAGCACCTCGGCCCGGGCGGCGACCCGGGCGCGTGCCTCGGGGCCGTAGACGTCGGGGAAGCGCTCCGGGTCCATCGCGAAGGCGGCGGTGGGCATCCGGTTCTCCTCGGGTCGCTGACGCACAAGGAGTTTCTATCATAGTGAGAAATAGTGGCGGGAGGAGAGGGGCGCAGGGCGGCCGGGCCCCGGGCCTCAGCGCGTGATGAAGGTGGCCCCGTCCGCGAGCCGGACCGCCGCCGCGGCCGCGCCGACCAGCTCGGTGGTGGTGCTGTGCACGACCACCAGGCGCGGCAGCACCGGCACCCGGCCCTGCAGCCGGCTCTCGATCGCGGCCGGCAGCTCGCCGCCGCTCTCCCAGAACAGCCGCCCGCCGAGGGCGATCAGCTCCGGCGCCAGCACGGCGCTGAGATTGGCCACCAACAGCGCCAGGTCGTCGGTGAGTTCGCCGATCAGCCGGACGGCCGCCGGATCGCCCTCCCGCCCCAGCCGGAACAGCCCCGCCACCCGCTCGGCCGGGCTGCCGGACACCGCCAGGCCGGCCTCGGTGATCCGCCGGTCCAGCGCGTGGTCGCCGATCCTCGCCTGGGTGTCGCCGGTCCACCCGAGTGGCCGGTCCAGCGCCGCGTGCCCGGCCATCAGATGGCCCAGCGCCCCGGCCGCGCCCAGCCGGCCGCGGTGCAGCCGGCCGTCCAGCACGATCCCGGCGCCGACCTCGATGCCCACCACGACCGCCGCCAGGTCCCGCACCCCGGACGCGGCCGGGGACTCCCGGACGGCCAGCGCGACCAGGTTGACGTTGCTCTCCACCGCCACCGGCACGCCGTACCGCTCCTGCAGCAGCACCCCGAGCCGCAGCCCGGGCCAGTCCAGCGCGGGCGCGAACTCCACCAGCCCGGTCCGGTCCCGCACCACCCCGGGCACACCCGCCACGAGGGCGCGGGGGGCGCCCGCGTGGCGGCCGGCCCAGTCCCGCAGGCCGTCCACCAGGTCCAGCAGCGGGCCGGTCAGGTCCCCGGCGGCGATCTCCCGCGGCCGGTCCGGGCCGGGGAACGCCCAGTGGTGCTCGGCCTCGTGCAGCACCGTGCCGTCCAGCGCCGCCACCACGCCGACGATCCGCCGCGGGCGCATCGCGATCGCCAGGACGGTCTGCGCGCGGGCGTTGTAGCGGATCAGCTGCGGGGGCCGGCCGCCGCTGGACGGCGCCCGCTCCGTCTCCACCTCCACCAGCCCCTCGGCGCGCAGCACCTCCACCAGCCGGTGCACGGTCGCGGTGCTCAGCCCGCTCTCGGCGGCCAGCCGCTGCCGGGACAGCGTGCCGTGCCGTCGCAGCACCTCCAGCAGGACGGTCTGGTTCACCTGCGCGACGGTCTGGGTCGTCGCCGTGGCGGGGGTGCGGCTCGTGGGCATCACGTGCTCCTCGGACCGGGCCGGGGCCCGGGCGGTCAGGACTTTGTCTCGGCTTGAATATATCCTTGGCCCGGCCCTCCCGGGCCGCCCGACCAGCCACGGAGGCCGCCATGCCGCTCGCCTACTCCACGCTCGGCGTCCCCGGGCTCCCGCTGGCCGAGGCCGCCCGGCTCGCCGCCGACCACGGCTGGGACGGGCTCGAACTGCGCTGCGCCGAAGGCGAGCCGGTCCACCCCGCGATGACGGGGCCGCAACGCCGCGCCGCGGTCCGCACCCTGCGGGCCCACGGCCTCACCCCGCTCGCCCTCGCCTCCTACGTCGGCGTCGCCGCCCCCGGGCCCGACGGCCCGGTGACCGACGCGCTCCGCGACCACCTGCGGCTCGCCGCCGGCCTTGGCGCGGCCGCCGTCCGGGTCTTCCCGCGCGGCGGCGACGGCCCCCGTCCGGCGGCCGACGACCGGGCCGTCCGGCGGCTCGCGGCGGTCGCGGAGGAGGCGGGAGCGCTCGGCGTGCGGATCCTGGTCGAGACCCACGACTCCCACCGGGGCGGACGAGCGGTGGCCGCCCTGCTGGCCCGGGTCGCCCACCCGGCCGTCGGGGCCCTGTGGGACCTGATGCACACCCACCTCGCCGGGGAGACCCCGGCCGAGAGCCACGCCGCGCTCGCCCCGTACCTCGGCCACGTCCAGGTCAAGGACATCGCCGGGCCGCACGACCGCACCCCGCTCCCGCTGGGCGCCGGCGTCCTGCCGATCGCCGACTGCCTGCGCCTGCTGCCGCCCGAGGCCTGGATCTGCTGGGAGTACGAGGCCCCGTGGCACCCGGCCGCCGCCCCCCTGCCCCCGCTCCTCGCGTCCGGCGCGGCCTTCCTCACGGCCTGACACCCCGGACCCGGCCCCGGCCCCGGCCCCGCGCACCCGAGGAGCCGGGCCGCCCGGGCCCCGACCGGCCGTACGGCCCCGGCGCGCGGCACATAGGGTGGGGGCGGCCGACGATCACGCACCACCAGGAGTCCCCATGAGTTCGACCGCCGCCCCCGAGACCCCGCTCCCGGTCGGGGTGATCGGCCTCGGCGACATCGCGCAGAAGGCCTACCTGCCGGTGCTCACCGCGCTGCCCGGGCTCGACCTGCGGCTGATGACCCGGGACGCGGCCAAACTCGACCGGATCGGCGAGGCCCACCGGATCGCCCCCGAGCACCGCTTCACCGACCTCGGCGCGCTGATCGGCAGCGGCATCCGCGCCGCCTTCGTGCACGCCGCCACCGACCAGCACGTCCCGATCGTCGAGCAGCTGCTCACCGCCGGGGTGGACGTCTACGTCGACAAGCCGCTCGACTACACCTTGGACGGCGCCCGCCGGCTGGTCGGCCTCGCCGACCGCACCGGCCGCTCGCTGATGGTCGGCTTCAACCGCCGCCACGCCCCCGGCTACGCCCAGGCCAAGGAGCGCCCGCGCGACCTGATCGTGCTCCAGAAGAACCGCGAGGGCCTGGCCGAGGCCGCCCGCACCCTGGTGTACGACGACTTCATCCACGTCGTGGACGTGCTGCGCTTCCTGGCCCCCGGCGAGATCGAGCACGTGGACGTCCGGGCCCGCACCCGGGACGGGCTGGTCGAGCACGTGGTGCTCACCCTCGGCGGGGAGGGGTTCACCGCGCTCGGCATCATGAACCGGGTCTCCGGTTCGACGGAGGAGGTGCTGGAGGTCTCCGGCGGGGACTCCAAGCGCGAGGTGCACAACCTGGCCGAGGTGATCGACCACCGCGGCCAGCCCACCGTCCGCCGCCGCGGCGACTGGGTGCCGGTGGCCCGCCAGCGCGGCATCGAGCAGTGCGTGCTCGCCTTCCTGACGGCCGTCCGCGCCGGGCGCACCCTGGACGCCCACGACGCGCTGCGCACCCACGAGCTGTGCGAGCTGATCGTGGAGCGGATCGAGGCTTCCTGGGAGCCGGCTGGGAGCGGGCTGTGAGAAGCCGGGACTGACCCGGCGTCACGTCACCCCCCGGGAACCGACAGTTCACCGCCAGGGTCTTGTCGGGGGATTTTCTACGCGCGTATCTTAGGGGCGCCGCGGGGGGCGGGAGCCCGTCCTCCGCTTCTTCTCTACGCGAGTAGCCGCGCTCGAAGCGCGCCTCCGCCCGGACCGCCGTGCCACACCAGTGCCGCACGACGGAGCTAGGAGTCCTGCCCCGGTGACCACCGCCCCCGCTCCCCGCCCCCGCAGAGCCCTGCTGCGCGCCGCCCTGATCCCGGCCTCGCTGGCCGCCTCGCTGATGCTCGTCCCGCTGCCGGTGGCGAACGCCGCGGCCGCCGCCACCCCGGCCCCGACCGAGGCCGGGCCGCTGCGGATCCACGACATCCAGGGCTCCACCCGGATATCCCCGCAGGCCGGCAAGGCCGTCACCGGCGTGCCCGGCATCGTCACCGGCGTGCGCGCGTACGGCAGTTCCAAGGGCTTCTGGCTCCAGGACCCGAACCCGGACGCCGACCCGGCCACCAGCGAGGGCGTCTTCGTCTTCACCGGCGGCAACCCGACCGTCAAGGTCGGCGACTCCGTGCTGGTGAGCGGCAAGGTCACCGAGTACTACCCGAACCTCGGCGGCGGCTCGCAGTCCCTCACTGAGATCTCCGCCCCCGGCGTCACCGTCCTGTCGGCCGGAAACCCGCTGCCCGCCCCGGTCGTCGTGGACACCCGCAACATCCCCGGCACCTACGCCCCGCCGGCCGGCCCGGACGGCTCCATCGACGGCGTGGCGCTCAACCCGGAGAAGTACACCCTGGACTTCTACGAGTCCCTGGAGGGCATGCTCGTCCAGGTCAAGGACGTCCGGGTGATCCAGGCGACCGACAAGTACAACGAGCTGTGGGTCGCCGCCGACCGCCAGGACCAGCGCAGCAAGCGCGGCGGCGTGCTGTACGAGTCCTACCGCGAGCCCAACGTCGGCCGCCTGATGATCCAGCAGCAGGCGCCGGTCAACCAGCAGCCCTTCCCGGTGGCCAACGTCGGCGACGAGCTGACCGGCACCACCACCGGCCCGCTGGACTACAACAACTTCGGCGGCTACACCCTGGTCGCCGGCACCATGGGCACGCTGAAGGACAACCACCTCCAGCGCGAGGTCACCGCCCAGGCGACCGACCGCGAACTCACCCTCGCCACCTACAACGTGGAGAACCTGGCCCCGGGCAACCCGGACGCCAAGTTCGCCGAGCTGGCCCAGGGCGTCGTCACCAACCTGCGCTCGCCCGACATCGTCGCCCTGGAGGAGATCCAGGACAACAACGGCAGCAAGAACGACGGCACGGTGGACGCGAGCCAGACCGTCGCCAAGTTCGTCGCCGCGATCAAGGCGGCCGGCGGCCCGGCCTACGACTGGCGCTCGGTCGACCCGCAGGACGGCAAGGACGGCGGCGAGCCCGGCGGCAACATCCGCCAGGTCTTCCTGTTCAACCCGCAGCGGGTGTCCTTCACCGACATCCCCGGCGGCACCGCCACCACCGCCGTCGGCGTGACCGGCACCGGCGCGAGCACCGCGCTGACCGCCTCGCCCGGCCGGATCGCGCCCGAGGACGAGGCCTGGACCAACAGCCGCAAGCCGCTGGTCGGCCAGTTCTCCTTCCGCGGCAAGAAGGTCTTCGTCATCGCCAACCACTTCAACAGCAAGGGCGGCGACCAGGGCATCGACAGCCGCTTCCAGCAGCCGACCCGCGGCTCCGAGGTGCAGCGGATCAAGCAGGCCACCGTCGAGCAGGGCTTCGTCGCCCAGCTGCTGGCCGCCGACAAGGAGGCCAAGGTCGTCTCCCTCGGCGACTTCAACGACTACCAGTTCTCGCCCGCGCTGGCCGCGCTCACCAAGGACGGCGTGCTGCGCGATCTGGTGAACGAGCTGCCGGAGACCGAGCAGTACTCGTACGTCTACCAGGGCAACTCCCAGGTGCTGGACCACATCCTGGTCAGCCCCGAGGTCGGCTACGCCAAGTACGACGTGGTGCACATCAACGCCGAGTTCGCCCAGCAGGCCAGCGACCACGACCCGCAGGTGGTCCGCATCAAGCCGTAGCGCCGCCGGCCCCGGCGCCCGCCCCGGCTATCCTGCCTCCGCCGCCCGGTGATCACCGGGCGGCGGAGGCAGTCGTCGTACGACGGGGGAGCGCATGTCGGTGGAGTACCGGATCGAGCGGATCGGGCGGGCCGACTGGCAGCGCCTGCGGAAGGTGCGGCTGGCCCAGCTCCTGGACACGCCCCTGGCCTTCGGCGAGACCCACGAGTACGCCGCCCACCAGGGCGAGGGCAACTGGCGGGCCCGGTGCGACTGGGTCAACGAGCCCGACAAGCTCGGCCTGGTCGCGGTGGACGCCGCGGGCGAGTGGGTCGGCACCATGCTGTCCGTGCCGAACCGGGAACACCCCGGCGCCGTCGACCTGATCGGCGTCTGGGTGGACCCGGCGCACCGGGGCCGCGAACGCGGCGTCGCCGACGCCCTGCTGGACGCGGTGCTCGCCTGGGCACGGGTCCGGGGCGCCGGGCGGATGCTGCTCGGGGTGCACGAGGAGAACCCCCGCGCCGCCGCCTTCTACCGGCGGCGCGGGTTCGCCTACACGGGGGAGGCCACGCCGTACGTGCTGGACACCTCGGCGCGGATCCTGGAGATGGCCCTCCCGCTGGACTGACCCGGGGCCCGGCGGCCCGGCCCGGCCCGGGTGTCGGGCCCCGGCCCCCTACCCGCTCTCAGCCCAGGTACTGGGCCAGCGCCTCGCCGGTCAGGGTGGAGCGCGCGGCCACCAGCTCGGCCGGGGTGCCCTCGAAGACCACCCGTCCGCCGTCGTGGCCGGCGCCCGGGCCGAGGTCGATGATCCAGTCGGCGTGCGCCATCACGGCCGGGTGGTGCTCGATCACGATGACCGACTTGCCGGACTCGACCAGCCGGTCCAGCAGCCCGAGCAGCTGCTCGACGTCGGCCAGGTGCAGCCCGGTGGTCGGCTCGTCCAGCACGTAGACACCGCCCTTGTCCGCCATGTGGGTGGCCAGCTTGAGCCGCTGCCGCTCGCCGCCGGACAGCGTGGTGAGCGGCTGGCCGAGGCTGAGGTAGCCGAGCCCGACGTCGGCGAGCCGCTCCAGGACGCGGTGCGCGGCCGGGAGCTTCGCCTCCCCGGAGCCGAAGAACTCCTCCGCCTCCGTCACCGACATCGCCAGGACCTCGGCGATGTCCCGCCCGCCCAGGTGGTACTCCAGCACCGCGGGCTGGTACCGCTTGCCCTCGCAGTCCTCGCAGGTGGTGGCCACCCCGGCCATCATCGCCAGGTCGGTGTAGACCACCCCGGCGCCGTTGCAGGTCGGGCAGGCGCCCTCGGAGTTGGCGCTGAACAGGGCCGGCTTCACGCCGTTGGCCTTGGCGAAGGCCTTGCGGATCGGCTCCAGCAGCCCGGTGTAGGTGGCGGGGTTGCTGCGCCGGGAGCCCTTGATCGAGCCCTGGTCGACGGAGACCACGCCCTCACTGGCCGGGATCGAGCCGTGGATCAGCGAGCTCTTGCCGGAGCCGGCCACGCCCGTCACCACCGTGAGCACCCCGAGCGGGACGTCCACGTCCACGTCGCGCAGGTTGTGGGTGCCCGCGCCGCGGATCTCCAGCTTCCCGGTGGGCTCGCGCACGGCGTCGCGCAGCGCCGTCCGGTCGGCCAGGTGGCGGCCGGTCACCGTGCCGCTGGTGCGCAGCCCCGCCACGTCGCCCTCGTAGCAGACCGTGCCGCCGGCCGTACCGGCCCCGGGACCGAGGTCGACGACGTGGTCGGCGATCGCGATGGTCTGCGGCTTGTGCTCGACGACCAGCACCGTGTTGCCCTTGTCCCGCAGGCGCAGCAGCAGCTTGTTCATCCGGTCGATGTCGTGCGGGTGCAGGCCGGTGGTGGGCTCGTCGAAGACGTACGTGGTGTCGGTGAGCGAGGAGCCGAGGTGGCGGATCATCTTGACCCGCTGGGCCTCGCCACCGGAGAGGGTGCCGGAGGGGCGGTCCAGCGAGAGGTAGCCGAGGCCGATCTCCACGAAGGAGTCGAGGGTCTGCCGGAGCGTGCCGAGCAGCGGCGCCACCGAGGGCTCGTCGAGGTCGCGGACCCAGGCGGCGAGGTCGCTGATCTGCATCGCGCAGGCGTCGGCGATGCTGATGCCCGCGACCTTGGAGGAACGGGCCGCCGCGCTGAGCCGGGTGCCCTCGCAGTCGGGGCAGGAGGTGAAGGTGACGGCCCGCTCCACGAAGGCCCGGATGTGCGGCTGCAACGCGTCCTTGTCCTTGGACAGCATGGACTTCTGGATCTTGGGGATCAGGCCCTCGTAGGTGAGGTTGACGCCGTTGACCTTGACCTTGGTCGGCTCCCGGTACAGGAAGTCCCGCATCTCCTTCTCGGTGAACTGCCGGATCGGCTTGTCCGGGTCGAGGAAGCCCGAGTTGGCGTAGACGCCGACCGTCCACCAGCTGTCCGTCTTCCAGCCGGGGATGGTGAAGGCGCCCTCGGAGATCGACTTGCTGTCGTCGTACAGCTGGGTGAGGTCGATGTCCGAGACGGTGCCGCGGCCCTCGCAGCGCGGGCACATGCCGCCGGTGATGCTGAAGCTGCGCCGCTCCTTGACCGTCCTGCCCGCGCGCTCGACGGTGACGGCGCCGGCGCCGCTGATCGAGGGGACGTTGAAGGAGAAGGCCTTGGGCGAGCCGATGTGCGGGGTGCCCAGACGGCTGAAGAGGATGCGCAGCATCGCGTTGGCGTCGGTGGCGGTGCCGACGGTGGAGCGCGGGTCGGCGCCCATCCGCTGCTGGTCGACGATGATCGCGGTGGTCAGGCCCTCGAGGACGTCCACCTCGGGGCGGGCCAGGGAGGGCATGAAGCCCTGGACGAAGGCGCTGTAGGTCTCGTTGATCAGCCGCTGGGACTCGGCGGCCACGGTGTCGAAGACCAGCGAGCTCTTGCCCGAGCCGGACACCCCGGTGAAGACCGTCAGCCGGCGCTTGGGAAGGTCGACGCTGACGTCCTTGAGGTTGTTCTCGCGCGCACCGTGCACGCGGATCAGGTCGTGGCTGTCGGCGACGTGCGGCTGTGCGTCCGTCCGCTTGGGCATCGTTCTCTTCGCTCCCTGGCTCTCGGCGGTCTGTGGGGGTGGGTGGGCCCGCCCCGGGCCGCCGTCGGTGGGTCGGTGTGCTCGAACCCTTCGATCCAACCATCGATCCGGGTCGGGACCGGACGGCCTCGGGAGCGGGTGGCTCCGGGTACGGGTACGGGCGGCGGTGGGCTCGGGGCGGGCCCGGGGCGGTGCCGGTGGGCTCAGCCCAGCTCGTTGAAGCGGACCATGTTCCCCGCCGGGTCGCGGAAGGCGCAGTCGCGGACGCCGTACGGCTGCCGGGTCGGCTCCTGGACCAGCTCCGCGCCGCCGGACTTCAGCCGGTCGAAGACGCCGTCCAGGTCGCGGGTGCCCAGGACGAGCCGGGCGTAGGTGCCCTTGGCCATCATCTCGGTGATGGTCCGCTGCTCCTCCTCGGTGCGGCCCGGGTCGGCGGACGCCGGCTCCAGCACCAGGGAGACGTCGGGCTGGTCGGCGGGGCCGACGGTGATCCAGCGCATCGGGCCGCCGCCGACGTCGCTGCGCACCTCGAAGCCGAGCAGGTCGCGGTAGAAGGCGAGGGAGGCCTCGGGGTCGGTGTGCGGGAGGAAGGTCCAGTGAATGGTGATGTCGCTCATGACCGCAACGCTAGGCGCGCACCCCGGCCGGGCGCTTCTCGAATCCTGATCGGTTGGTCCCCGGCGGCCCGGGGAGCGGTGCTCGCGGCCTCCGGCGGCCGGCCGCGGGGAGGCGGAACGGCGCCGGCCGGCGCCACCCCCTCGGTGGCCCCGGCCGGCACGGTCGTCAGGTGTTTCAGCAGTCGGGGATGGTCGTGCCGTTGTTGTCCTTGGCCGTGTCACTGCCCCAGCGGGACAGGTAGAAGGCCGAGACCCACTGGCGGGCCGGGCCGCCGTCGGCGTCCGTCTTCAGCCACCAGTGGTTGTAGCTGCTGCCGTTGGAGACCTCGCGGCCCCAGGCCTTGCAGTAGACGTAGTTCGTGCCCTGGTTCAGGGTGCCGGTCGCGCTGGTGGAGGTCGGCGAGGCGTAGACGCTCGCACTGGCGAAGGTGTCCACCCAGTACTTGCCGGTGGCCGGCGGGGTGCTGCCGCCGGCGCAGTCGGGGACGGTGGTGCCGTTGTTGTCCTTGGCGACGTCGTTGCCCCAGCGGGACAGGTAGTACGCCGAGACCCACTGGCCGCCGGGGCCGACGTCCGGGTCCGTCTTCAGCCACCAGTGGTTGTAGCCGCTGCCGTTGGAGACCTCGCGGCCCCAGGCCTTGCAGTAGACGTAGTTCGTGCCCTGGTAGAGCGTCCCGGTGCTGGTGGTGGAGGTCGGGGAGCCGTACACCGGCGCGTTGGCGTTGGTGTCCACCCAGTACTGGCCGTTGTTGGTGGGCGGCGTGGTGGGGGGCGTGGAGGTGCCGCCCGCGCCGTACAGCCGGATGGCGCCGTAGTAGTCGCCGTGCGAGGAGAGCGCCGCCACCTGGACGTAGCCGCCGGAGTAGGGGGCCTCGACGATCCAGCCCTGCCCGAGGTACATCGCGACGTGGTGGATGGTGGAGGCGGTGTTGCCGAAGTACACCAGGTCGCCGGGGAGCAGCGGCGCGGTGCCGTCCGCCCGGTAGTAGCGGGCGACGGCTCGGGAGGTCGGCCACTGGGTGCGGGTGGTGCCGTTGATGACGTCCTCGCCGACCGCCAGGTCGTAGGCGTAGCGGACCATGCCGGAGCAGTCCAGGCCGCGGACGTTGCAGTCGTTGGGGGCGCCGTTGGACGGGTCGCAGAGGCCGTACGTCGGGCCGGGCTGCGAGCCGTGGCCGCCGCCCCACGAGTACGGGGTGCCGATCAGCCCGCAGGCGGAGCGGACGGCGGCGTTCGCCTGCGTGGCCGCGCCGGTGGAGAGCACCCCGCAGGCGGGTGCGGCCTGGGCCTCGCCGGCGCCGGCGAAGAACACCCCGACCGACACCAGCAGCGACAGCAGGGCCGCTGCCCGCAGCGGGGCGATCAGCCGTCTCGACAGAAGGTTTACGCGCGTAGTCATGGTCGCGAATCCTTCCGGAATCGCTGACTCCGGGTCAATGGTTGCAAGCCACATGCGGCCTGTGGTTCGCCTACCTGCCGGTTCGTGGTTCGCATGCCGTGGAACCGGCAATCGGGCGGCAAGTCGCGGGCCGGTCTTGACCGGCTGCCAGGACTCCCCGGCGGGCTCTCCGCTCCGGCTGTCCGGGGGCGTGCGGGTGTCGGAAAACAAGCAAGCGTGATTGCTTTTTTCTTCGGACGGTGCCACGCTGCTGCCCGGCGGCGCCCCGTCCGAGGCGTCCCCAACTCACCGGCAGGGGAGGCGCTTTGGCGCGCGACGGCACGGTACTGCGGATCGGCAACGCCTCGGGCTTCTACGGGGACCGCTTCGCCGCGATGCGGGAGATGCTCACCGGCGGGCCGCTGGACGTGCTCACCGGGGACTACCTGGCCGAGCTGACCATGCTGATCCTCGCCCGGGACCGGCTGAAGGACCCGTCGCTCGGTTATGCCCGGACCTTCCTGCGCCAGATGGAGGAGTGCCTCGGCCTGGCCCGTGAGCGCGACGTGAAGATCGTGGTCAACGCGGGCGGCCTCAACCCGGCCCGGCTCGCCGAGGAGCTGCGCGCGCTGGCCCGGCGGCTCGGCGTCGAGGCGGCCGTCGCCCATGTCGAGGGTGACGACCTGCTGCCGCGACGGGCCGAACTAGGGTTGCCGGACGGGCTGTTGGCCGCCAACGCCTACCTCGGCGGGTTCGGCGTCGCGGCCTGCCTGACCGGCGGCGCCGACGTGGTGGTGACCGGCCGGGTCACGGACGCGGCGCTGGTGGTCGGCCCCGGGATCGCCCGCTTCGGCTGGACCCCGGAGGACCTCGACGCCCTGGCCGGCGCCGTGGTGGCCGGGCACGTGCTGGAGTGCGGCGCCCAGGCGACCGGCGGCAACTACGCCTTCTTCCGCGAGCACGACGTGACCCGCCCCGGCTTCCCGCTGGCCGAACTGCGCGCCGACGGCTCCAGCGTGATCACCAAGCACCCGGGCACCGGCGGCGCCGTCACCACCGGCACCGTCACCGCCCAACTCCTGTACGAGACCGGCGGACCGCACTACCTCGGCCCGGACGTCACGGCCCGGCTGGACACCGTGCGGCTCACCGGGGACGGCCCGGACCGGGTCCGGATCGACGGCGTGCGCGGCGAGGCCCCGCCGCCCACCCTGAAGGCGGGCCTCAACCGGCTCGGCGGCCACCTCAACGAGGTGGTGTTCGTCCTCACCGGCCTCGACATCGAGGCCAAGGCCGACCTGGTCCGCCGGCAGTTCGACGACGCCCTGCCGCCCGGCGCCCGCCCCGCCGAGATGCGCTGGACGCTGGCCCGCACCGACCACCCGGACGCCCCGACCGAGGAGGCCGCCTCCGCCCTGCTCCGGCTGGCCGCCCGCGATCCCGACCCGGCCCGGGTCGGGCGCGAACTCGGCAGGGCCGCCGTCGAGTCGGGCCTGTCCGGATACCCGGGCTTCCACCTCACCGCCCCGCCCGGGCCGGGCGCGCCGTACGGGGTGTTCACCGCCGCGCACATCGACGCGAAGGCCGTCGAGCACACCGCCGTCCTGCCGGACGGCCGCCGGATCGCCGTACCGCCGGCCCCCGTCACCTCCCAACCAGGCCCGGTGGAAGTCGAGTTGCCCGAACCGCTGCCGGCCGGCCCGACCCGGCGGGCCCCGCTCGGCCTGGTGGCCGGCGCCCGCAGCGGGGACAAGGGCGGGGACGCCAACCTCGGCGTCTGGGCCCGTTCCGCGGACGGCTGGCGCTGGCTGGCGCACGCCCTCACCGTCGAGGAGCTGCGCGAACTCCTGCCCGAGACCGCCGAGTTGCCCGTCACCCGGCACCTGCTGCCGAACCTGCGCGCGGTCAACTTCACGATCACCGGCCTGCTCGGCGAGGGCGTCGCCGCCCGGCACCGCTTCGATCCGCAGGCCAAGGCCCTCGGGGAGTGGCTGCGCGCCCGTCGGCTCGACATCCCGACCACGCTCCTGGACAGCCCGGAGGCCCCGCTGTGACCGTCCTGACCACCCGCGTCGACCCGGCCGGGCCCGAGTTCGCGGAGCACCGCGACGCGATGGCCGCCAAGCTCGCCGAGCTCGACGCCGAACACGCCAAGGCGCTGGCGGGCGGCGGCCCCACCTACGTGGAACGCCACCGCGGGCGCGGCAAGCTGCTCGCCCGCGAGCGGATCGAGCTGCTGGTCGACCAGGACTCCCCGTTCCTGGAGCTGTCCCCGCTGGCCGCCTGGGGGAGCGACTACCCGGTGGGCGCGGCCCTGGTCACCGGCATCGGGGTGATCGAGGGGGTGGAGTGCGTGATCACCGCCAACGACCCGACGGTGCGCGGCGGCGCCAGCAACCCGTGGACGCTGCGCAAGGCCCTGCGGGCCGACGAGATCGCGCTGGACAACCGGCTGCCGCTGGTCAACCTGGTCGAGTCCGGCGGCGCCGACCTGCCCAGCCAGAAGGAGATCTTCATCCCCGGCGGCGCCCTCTTCCGCGACCTCACCCGGCTGTCCGCCGCCGGGATCCCCACGGTGGCCGTGGTGTTCGGCAACTCGACGGCCGGCGGTGCCTACGTCCCCGGCATGTCCGACCACACCGTGCTGGTCAAGGAGCGCGCCAAGGTGTTCCTCGGCGGCCCGCCGCTGGTGCGGATGGCCACCGGGGAGGAGGCCGACGACGAGTCGCTGGGCGGCGCCGAGATGCACGCCCGGGTCTCCGGCCTGGCCGACCACTTCGCGGTGGACGAGGCGGACGCGCTGCGGATCGCCCGCCGGATCGTCGCCCGGCTCGACCACCGCAAGCCCGGCCCCGACCCGGACCGGTCGGCCGAGCCGCCGAAGTACGACGAGGAGGAACTGCTCGGCATCGTCCCGGGGGACCTCAAGGTGCCCTTCGACCCGCGCGAGGTGATCGCCCGGATCGTCGACGGCTCCGACTTCGACGAGTTCAAGCCGCTCTACGGCACCAGCCTGGCCACCGGCTGGGCCCGCCTGCACGGCTACCCGGTCGGCGTCCTGGCCAACGCCCGCGGCGTGCTGTTCAGCCAGGAGTCCCAGAAGGCCGCCCAGTTCATCCAGCTGGCCAACCAGCGGAACACCCCGCTGCTGTTCCTCCACAACACCACCGGCTACATGGTCGGCAAGGACTACGAGCAGGGCGGCATCATCAAGCACGGCGCGATGATGATCAACGCCGTCGCCAACTCCACCGTCCCGCACCTGTCCGTGCTGATGGGCGCCTCCTACGGCGCCGGCCACTACGGCATGTGCGGCCGGGCGTACGAGCCGCGCTTCCTGTTCTCCTGGCCGAGCGCCAAGTCCGCCGTGATGGGCCCGCAGCAGCTCGCCGGGGTGCTGTCCATCGTCGCCCGGCAGTCGGCGGCGGCGAAGGGCAGGCCGTACGACGAGGAGGCGGACGCGGCGATCCGGGCGATGGTGGAACAGCAGATCGAGGCCGAGTCGCTGCCGGTGTTCCTCTCCGGCCGGCTCTACGACGACGGCGTCATCGACCCCCGCGACACCCGTACCGTGCTCGGCCTGTGCCTGTCCGCGATCCACAACGCGCCGGTCGAGGGCGCGCGCGGCTACGGCGTCTTCCGCCTGTGAGGAAACCCGGGAAGGACCCCCGAGACATGATCACCAACCTGCTGGTCGCCAACCGGGGCGAGATCGCCCGCCGGGTCTTCCGCACCTGCCGGGAACTGGGCATCGCGACCACCGCCGTCCACTCCGACCCGGACGCCGGCGCCCCGCACGTCCGCGAGGCCGACGCCGCCGTCCGGCTGCCCGGCGCGGCGCCCGCCGACACCTACCTGCGCGCCGACCTGCTGGTGCGGGCCGCGCTCGCCGCCGGGGCCGACGCCGTCCACCCCGGGTACGGATTCCTCTCCGAGGACGCCGGGTTCGCGCGGGCCGTGCTGGACGCGGGCCTGGTCTGGGTCGGCCCGCCGCCGGCCGCGATCGCCGCGATGGGCTCCAAGACCGCCGCCAAGCGCCTGATGGCCGAGGCCGGGGTGCCGGTGCTGGACGCCCTCGCCGATCCCGTCGAGGCCGACCTGCCGCTGCTGGTCAAGGCCGCGGCGGGCGGCGGCGGGCGCGGCATGCGGGTCGTCCGGAGCCTCGCCGAGCTGCCCGGCGAGCTGGCCGCCGCCCGCGCCGAGGCGGCCGGGGCCTTCGGCTCGGACGAGGTGTTCTGCGAGCCCTACCTGCCCGACGGCCGCCACGTCGAGGTCCAGCTGCTGGCCGACGCCCACGGCACCGTCTGGGCGGTCGGCGACCGCGACTGCTCGGTGCAGCGGCGGCACCAGAAGGTGATCGAGGAGGCCCCGGCCCCCGGTCTGCCGGCCGGGGTCCGCGCCGAACTGCACACGGCCGCGGTGCGCGCCGCCCGGGCGATCGGCTACGTCGGCGCCGGCACCGCCGAGTTCCTGCTCGCCGAGGACGGCCGGTTCTTCTTCCTGGAGATGAACACCCGCCTTCAGGTCGAACACCCGGTCACCGAGGCCGTCACCGGCCTGGACCTGGTGGCGCTCCAACTCGCCGTGGCCGAGGGCGAACCGCTGCCCGGACCCACCCCGCCCCCGACCACCGGCCACGCGATCGAGGCCCGGCTGTACGCGGAGGACCCGGCCAGGGACTGGCAGCCCGCCACCGGCACCCTGCACCGGCTCGAACTGACGCTCCCGCACCAGGAGTTCACCGGCACCGGCACCGGCACCGGGCTGCGGCTGGACTCCGGGGTGGAGGCCGGCAGCGAGATCACCCCGCACTACGACGCGATGCTCGCCAAGGTGATCGTCCGGGCGCCGACCCGCACCGCCGCCGCCCGCCGGCTCGCCGACGCGCTCGCCCGCGCCCGCGTCCACGGCCCGGCCACCAACCGGGACCTGCTGGTCCGGGCCCTGCGCCACCCGGCCTTCCTGGCCGCGGAGCTGCACACCGGCTTCCTGGCCCGGCACGCGGCCGAGCTCACCGCCCCGGACACCGAGGGCGCCGACCGCGCCGCGCTGGCCGCCGCCCTCGCCGACGCGGCCGGCCGCCGCGGCGCCCTGCCCACCGGCTGGCGCAACCTGCCCTCCCAGCCGCAGCTCAAGCGCTACCGGGCCGAGGACGGCACCGCGTACGAGGTCCGCTACCGGCTCACCCGCACCGGCCTGCTGGCCGAGGACCACCCGGACGTCGAACTCGTCGAGGCCGAGCCGGACCGGGTCGTGCTCCGCGAGGACGGGCTGCGCCGCACCTACCGCGTCGCCCGGTACGGCGACCGGGTGCACGTCGACACCCCGGCCGGCGGCACCGCGCTCACCGCGCTGCCGCGCTTCCCCGAGCCCGTCGTCCGCACCGACCCCGGCGCGCTGCTCGCCCCGATGCCGGGCACCGTCGCCCGGGTCCTCGCCGCCGTCGGGGACACCGTCACCGCCGGCCGGCCGCTGCTGGTGCTGGAGGCGATGAAGATGGAGCACCGCGTCGCCGCCCCGGCCGACGGCACCCTCGTCGAACTGCGGGCCGCTCCCGGCCGGCAGGTCGAGACGGGCGCCCTGCTGGCCGTCGTCCGGCCCGCCGAGGCTTGAGATCCCGCCGAGGCCCGAGAACCCGGCAGGGCCCGAGAGCCCGCCGAGGCCTCAGATCCCACCAAGGTCCGAGAGCCCACCGAGACGCACGAGTCCACCCAGACCCGAGAACGCACCCAGACCCGAGAACCCACCCAGACCCGAGAGCCCACCCGAGCCTGAGGAAGGACCCGCATGTCCACCATCGGCAGTCAGCTCCTGGAGACCCCCGAACGCCAGGCCCTGCGCCGGGCCGTCGGCGACCTCGGCCGCCGCTACGGCTCCGCCTACTACCTCGCCAAGGCCCGGGCCGGCGAGCCCGCCGACGAACTGTGGGCGGAGGCCGGGAAGGCCGGCTACCTCGGCGTCAACCTGCCCGCCGAGTACGGCGGCGGGGACGGCGGCATCACCGACCTCGCCATCGTCCTGGAGGAGCTCGGCACCGCCGGCTGCCCGCTGCTGCTGCTGATCGTCTCCCCGGCGATCTGCGGCACCGTGATCGCCCGCTACGGCACGGAGGAGCAGAAGCGCCGCTGGCTGCCCGGTCTGGCCGACGGCAGCCGCCGGATGGCCTTCGGCATCACCGAGCCGGACGCCGGCTCCAACTCCCACCGGATATCCACCGTCGCCCGCCGGGACGGCGAGGACTGGCTGCTGACCGGCCGCAAGGTCTTCGTCTCCGGCATCGACCACTGCGACGCGGTGCTGTTCGTCGCCCGCACCGAGACCCCGGCCGCGGGAGGGGGCCGCTCCGGCCGGCTGAAGCCCTGCCTGTTCGTCGTCCCGCGCGAGACCCCGGGCTTCGAGTACCGGCCGATCCCGATGGAGCTCGTCGCCCCGGAGAAGCAGTTCCAGGTGTTCCTGGACGACGTCCGGCTGCCCGCCGACGCCCTGGTGGGCGACGAGGACGCCGGGCTGCTCCAGCTCTTCGCGGGCCTCAACCCCGAGCGCATCCTCACCGCCGCCTTCTCGCTCGGCCTCGCCCGCCAGGCCCTCGGCAAGGCCGTCGAGTACGCGAAGACCCGCACCGTCTGGTCCACCCCGATCGGCGCCCACCAGGGCCTGGCCCACCCGCTGGCCCAGTGCGCGGTGGAGATCGAGCTGGCCCGGCTGATGACCCAGAAGGCCGGCCTGCTCTACGACGCGGGCGAGGACCTCGCCGCCGGGGAGGCCGCCAACATGGCCAAGTACGCCGCGGGGGAGGCCGCCGCCCGGACCGTCGACCAGGCGGTGCAGACCCTCGGCGGCAACGGCCTGACCCAGGAGTACGGGCTGGGCGCGCTGCTGGCCGCCACCCGGGTGGGCCGGGTCGCCCCGGTCAGCCGCGAGATGGTGCTCAACTACGTGGCCCAGCACACCCTCGGGCTGCCCAGGTCGTACTGAGTGGCCGCGCCGGGCCGAGTGACGTCGCACGGGTGACGTCGCGCAGGGTGACGTCGCACCGGGTCGCGCGTCGTACTGAGTGACCGCGGCGCGAACAGGCGCGCCAACGGAGCGGTGGCGCCTCCGGGCCGGTCCGGAGGCCGGCCGGCGGCGGGCGCGGGGCGTCGCGGGGCGGTGCGGGGCCGGGATTCCCGGGGCGGATGTGCTCCCAGGGGGCGCACGGGCGAGGTGCGCGGCGTCGCGACGGGCGCCCCCCGGGAGCAACCGCGCCACGTATCCGCCGTCTCGGGTTCCCCACAATGGCCGAGCCAGGGCCCTGACTGTCCGTATGCTCCTGAACGCGCCCCGCACCGAACCTGCGCGCCGGTTTTGTTGCCATGTCAACTTCCTTACTGGAGGCTCACCTTGGTGTTCCGAAGCGAGTTCCCCGACGTCCCCGCGGTCGACCTGCCGATCCACGAAGCGGTGCTCGGCGCCGCGGCGGGGTACGGCAACCGCCCGGCCCTGATCGACGGCGTCACCGGCGACAGCGTCAGCTACGCCCAACTCGCCGCCACCGTCGAGCGGATGGCCGCCGGCCTGGCCGACACAGGCGTCCGCCGGGGCGACGTCGTCGCCCTCTTCAGCCCCAACTCGACCGCCTACCCGATCGCCTACTACGGCGCGAGCAGGGCCGGAGCCACCATCACCACGGTCTCCTCCTTCGCCACCCCCACCGACCTGGCCGGCCAGCTGCGCGACTGCGGCGCCCGCTGGCTGGTCACCGTCTCCGCCTTCCTGCCGACCGCCCGTGCGGCCGCCGAACTCCTCGCCGAACAGGGCCGGCCACTGGCCGAGATCCTCGTCCTGGACGGCGCCGAGGGCCACCGCTCGCTCACCGACCTGGTGACCACCACCGCCCCCGTCCCCGAGATCGCCGTCGACCCGGGCGAGGACATCGCCGTGCTGCCGTACTCCAGCGGCACCACCGGCCTGCCCAAGGGCGTGATGCTCACCCACCGCTCGATCTCCACCAACCTCGCCCAGTGCGACGCCCTCTACCGCCCCGCCGAGGGCGAACGGGTGCTCGCCGTCCTGCCGTTCTTCCACATCTACGGCCAGGCCGCGCTGCTCAACCAGCCGCTGCGCTGCGGCGCCACGGTGGTCGTGCTGCCCCGCTTCGACCTCGAACAGTTCTGCCGCACCGTCCAGGACCACCGGGTGCAGGCCCTGGTGGTGGCCCCGCCGATCGCCCTCGCGCTGGCCCGGCACCCCGTCGTGGACCGGTACGACCTCTCCTCGGTGGAGTACCTGCTGTGCGCCGCCGCCCCGCTGGACCACGAACTCGCCGACGCCTGCGCCCGGCGCCTGGGCCTGCCGCACCTGCTCCAGGGCTACGGCATGACCGAGCTCTCCCCGGTCACCCACGTCGTCTCCCCGCGCGAGGGCGACCCGCCGCCCGGATCGGTCGGCCGGATGGTGCCCTCCACCGAGCTGCGGATCGCCGCTCTGGACGGCTCCGACCACGACCTCGGGCCCGGCCGGCGCGGCGAGCTGCTGATCCGCGGCCCGCAGGTGATGAAGGGCTACCTCGGCCGCCCGTCCGAGACCGCCGCGGTGGTCGACGCGGAGGGCTGGCTGCACACCGGCGACGTCGGCTTCGTGGACGGGCGCGGCTATCTGCACATCGTCGACCGGGTCAAGGAGCTGATCAAGTACAAGGGCTACCAGGTCGCCCCCGCCGAACTGGAGGCCGTCCTGCTCGGCCACCCGCAGATCACCGACGCCGCCGTGATCGGCGTCCGGGACGCCGAGGGCACCGAGTGCCCCAAGGCCTTCGTGGTCCGGGCCCCGGGCAGCGCCCTGACCGAGGAGGAGGTCACCGGCTACGTCGCCGGGCAGGTCGCCCCGTACAAGAAGGTCCGCGCGGTGGAGTTCGTCGACGCCGTCCCCAAGTCCGCGGCGGGCAAGATCCTCCGCCGTGAACTGCGCGCCCGCGAGGCCGGCAACGCGGCCGCCCGCTGACCGGCGGGGCCGCCCCGGCGGCCGCACCCCGCCACCCGTCTGTGAGGATCTTCCTGCCCCGCCCCGACCGGCCCCGCCGCGCCCCGACCGGAACAGGAACCTCCCGCCGCCATGACCAGCCACCCCGCCGCCCGCACCCCGCAGCAGGACCGCAGCCGAGCCACCCGGGCCCGGCTGCTCGCGGCGGCCGTGGACTGCCTGGCCGAGCTCGGCTGGCACGGCTCCACCGTCGCCGTCGTCGCCGAGCGGGCCGGGGTCTCCCGGGGCGCGGCCCAGCACCACTTCCCGACCCGCGAGGACCTCGTCACCGCGGCCGTCGAACACGTCACCGCCGAGCGGCTGGCCGCCGTCCGCGCCCACGCGGACGAGCTCCCGGCCGCCGGCCCGGACCGCACCCGGGCCGTGGTCGACATGATCGTGCGCCTCTACACCGGCCCGCTGTTCCGCGCCGCCCTGCACCTGTGGACCGCCGCGGCCACCGAGGAGGTGCTGCGTGAGCGGATCATCGCCCTGGAGGGCCACGTCGGCCGGGAGGCCCACCGGGCCGCCGTGGAGTTCCTGGACGCCGACGAGAGCCGCCCCGGGGTACGCGAATCCGTGCAGGCCACACTGGACCTCGCCCGCGGTCTGGGCCTCGCCAACCTGCTCACCGACGACAGCCACCGACGTTCCGGAGTGATCCGGCAGTGGGCGGGCGTTCTGGAGAGTACGCTGCGGCCGGTACGCCCATGACGCCCGTACACCCGGAGCGGCCGGACGCCCCCTGACCAAGGGGTCGCCGGGCGGCCGATGTCCGTGCAGTCTGGAGAAGAACCCCGGCCGGCGCGGACCGCGAGGCCCATCCGGCCGGGCACGAGCCGAACCGGGGTGCTGCCTGATCATGCACGGACACGAGTGGGACGCGACCGCCGCCGGCCCGGCACCGGGCGGCGTCCCGGGACGTCCCGGGAGCGCCCACCCCGAAGGCCATCGGCTCGTCCCGCTCGCGACGGCGCTGCTCCAGGACGACGGACTGATCCTGCACTGGAGCGAGGACGCCGAGGCCCTCCTCGGCTACTCCGCCGAGGAGGCCGTCGGCAGCTATGCCGCCCAGCTGCTCACCGACGGCTCCGACCGCTCCGAGGTGCTCGGCCTCTTCGAGCGGATCATGAGCGGCGCCGGCTGGTCGGGCGTCTTCCCGGTGCGCCACCGCGACGGCCACAAGGTCGACCTGGAGTTCCGCACCTACCCCATCGCCGGCCCGGCCGGCACCCTGCTGCTGCTCGCCACCGCCTCCGACACCCGCGCCCTGCACGCCGTCGAGGCCGACCTCGCCGTGCTGGACGGCATCTTCGCCCGCTCGCCCATCGGCATGGCCGTCTACGACACCGAGCTGCGCTACCTGCGGATCAACGAGGCCCTCGCCCGGATGAACGGCGTCCCGGTCGCCGCCCACCTCGGCCGCCGGATATCCGCGGTGCTCCCCGGAATCAACAGCGCCGAGATCGAGCAGATCATGCGCCAGGTGCTGAAGACCGGGAAGCCCGTGGTGGACGCCCGCTCGCACGGCCGGGTCCCCGGGGACCCGAAGCGGGACCGCGCCTGGTCCGCCTCCTACTTCCGGCTGGAGGACTCCACCGGCCGGATCTTCGGGGTCTGCTCCTCGATCATCGACGTCACCGAGCGCTTCCAGGCCGAGGCCCGCGCCGCCCGGGCCCAGGAACGGCTCGCCATGATCGCCGAGGCGACCGCCCGGATCGGCACCACCCTCGACCTCCAGCGCACCGCCGAGGAGCTGATCGAGGCCGTCGTCCCCCGGTTCGCCGACTTCGCCACCGTCGACCTGCTGGAGCCGGTGCTGCGCGGTGCCGAACCCACCGCGATCCCCTCCGACCGGAACATCACGCTGCGCGCCGTCGCCGTCGGCGAGTCCTACGAGAGCGGCCTCGCGCACGCCGTCGACGTGGTCGGCGAGACCTCCGAGTACTCCCCGGACCGCAGCTACGTCCAGTGCCTGCGCAGCGGCAAGCCGCTGCTGCGCTCCCATGTGGACGAGGAGGCCCTGCGCGGCCTGGTGGCCAGCGAGGACCGGGTCGCCCCCGGGATGGCGGCGGGCATCCACTCGTACCTGATGGTGCCGATCACCGCCCGGGGCATGGTGCTCGGCGGCTCCGAGTTCATCCGGATGCGCAACCCCGAGCCGTTCACCGCCTCCGACGTCGCCCTCGCCGAGGAACTGGTCGCCCGCACCGCCCTGGCGCTCGACAACGCCCGGCTCTACCGCCGCGAGCGGGAGACCGCGCTCACCCTCCAGCGCAGCCTGCTGCCGCAGGAGGTGCACCGCACCCTCGGCCTGGAGATCGCCTACCGCTACCTGCCCAGCAGCGTGGTCAGCGAGGTCGGCGGCGACTGGTTCGACGTGGTGCCGCTGTCCTGCGGGAGGGTCGCACTGGTGGTCGGCGACGTGATGGGCCACGGCATCCGGGCCGCCGCCACGATGGGCCAGCTGCGCACCGTCGCCCGGACCCTCGCCACCCTGGACATGCCGCCCGAGCAGGTGCTCACCCGGCTGGACGAGACCGCCTCGGGAATCGGCGAGGGTCAGTTCGCGACCTGTATCTGCGCGGTGTACGACCCGCTGGACCGCACCGTCCAGGTCGCCTCGGCCGGGCACCTGCCGCCCGTGCGGGTCGCCCCCGACGGCACCGCCGCCAAGGTGGAGGTGCCGCCCGGGGTGCCGCTGGGCGTCGGCGGGGTGGCCTTCGAGTCGATCGAGTTCACCATCCCCGAGGGCGGCATGGTCGCGCTCTACACCGACGGCCTGGTCGAGCGGCGCGGCCAGGACCTGGACGCCGGGATCGACCGGCTCGCCCGCACCCTGGAGGGCCCCGGCCGGACCCTGGAGGAGAGCTGCGACGCCGTCCTCGCGGCGCTGGTCACCGACGGCACCGAGGACGACATCGCGATGATCATGGCCCGGGTGCTCCCGCTGCCCGCCGACCGGATCGCCACCCTGCCGCTGTCCGGCGGCGGCCGGCTGCCCGGCCGGGCCCGCCGCTTCACCCGGGCCACCCTGGAGGCCTGGGGCCTGACCGCGCTCACCGACTACGCCGAGCTGCTGGTCAGCGAGCTGGTCACGAACGCCCTGCTGCACGCCGACGCGCCGCGCCGGCTGCGGCTGTTCCGCGACCGGGTGCTCACCGTGGAGGTCTCCGACGCCGGCGGGCAGACCCCCCAGCTGCGCCCGTTCGCCGAGCAGGACGAGGGCGGGCGCGGGATGTTCCTGGTCAGCGAGCTGGCCCAGCGCTGGGGCAGCCGGCTCACCCGGGACGGCAAGGTGGTCTGGGCGGAGCTGGAGCTGCCCTTCGGGGCCTCGTAGGCCTGCGTCGGAGGAGCGCCCGACGGGCGCTCCGAGGACGAGAACGGCCGTTCCCCCCAGGGGAACGGCCGTTCTCGTCCCGTCGCTACGCGTCGACCTTCGGCTGTGTGCCCGCCGGGTTCCGCGGAGCGACCTCCGTGACGTCCGTCGGCCCGGACAGCCCGCGCAGCAGCCGCCAGGCCATCACGGCCGCACCGACCAGCAGCGCCGCGGCCAGCAGCCCGGCGCTGTTCATGCCGTGGACGAAGGACTCCCGGGCACTCGCCAGCAACGGCTGGGCGAGCTCCGGCGACAGCCCCTGGGCCGTCTCCACGGCCGCGCCGAGCGATTCACCGGCCCGGGCGGCCGCCGTCGGGTCCGTCCCAGCCGGGACGGAGAGCCCGCTCGCGTAGATCGAGCCGACCACCGAGCCCACCAGGGCGATGCCGAGCGCGGTGCCCAGTTCGTACGCCGTCTCGGAGACCGCCGAGGCGGCCCCGGCCTTGTCGGCGGGCGCGGCGCTCAGCACCAGGTCGGCGCCGAGCGTGTAGACCACGCCCTCCGCCGTCCCCACCAGCAGGAAGGAGGCGGCCAGCAGCAGGTAGGTGGTGTCCTGGGACAGCCAGCCGAGCGCGCCCACGCCCAGGCCCATCGCCAGCAGGCAGACCGTCAGCGCCTTGCGGGCGCCGAAGCGCCGGGCGATCGCGGCGGTCAGCAGACCGCCCGCCACCGAGCCGGCGAAGGCCGGCAGCTCGGCCAGGCCGGCCTGGAGCGGCTGGTAGCCGCGGACCAGCTGGAGGTACTGCGAGACCACGAAGATCACGCCGGAGAGCCCGACCAGGGAGATCAGCGAGGCCGAGACGGCCGCCGTGAACCGCCGGTCGCGGAAGAGCCGGACGTCGAGCAGCGGGGTCTCCAGCCGCAGCTGGCGGCGGACGAACACGAACAGCGCGGCGGCGCCCAGCACGAAGGCGACCGGGACGTCCCAGCGGTCCACGCCGTGCGCGGCCGCCTCCTTGACCGCGTACACCGCGCCGATCACGCCGGCCATCGACAGGACGACGCTCAGCACGTCCCAGCGGCCCGGCTTCGGGTCCTTGGACTCCGGCAGCAGCCAACTGCCGAACACCAGCAGCAGGGCCAGCACCGGCAGGTTCAGCAGGAACACCGAGCCCCACCAGAAGTGCTCCAGCAGCACCCCGCCGACCACCGGCCCGAGGGCGGCACCGGCGGTGGCGGCCGCGCCCCAGATGCCGATCGCGGTGGCCCGCTCCCGGTCGTCCGGGAAGAGGCTGCGGATCAGCGAGAGCGTGGAGGGCATGATCGTCGCCCCGGCCACGCCGAGCAGCGCGCGGGCCAGGATCAGCCAGCCCGGGCTCGGCGCGTAGGCGGCCAGCAGCGAGGCGGCGCCGAACGCGGCGGACCCGACCAGCAGGAGCTTCTTGCGGCCGATCCGGTCGCTCAGGGCGCCCATGCTGACCAGCAGGCCGGCCAGCACGAAGGAGTAGGAGTCGCCGATCCAGAGCAGCTGGGTGCCGCTGGGGCGCAGCGTCTCGCTGATCGAGGGGATGGCGAGGGAGAGCACGGTCGCGTCCAGGGCGACCACGGTGACGGCCAGGACGAGGACGGCGAGGCCGGTCCAGCGCTGGCGGGCGGTCAGGGTGTTCATGGCGTATCGGTGTCCGGCCTGTGGTCGGAGGTGCTGTGGGCAGGTGGGGTGGTGCTGTGCGGCGTGGGGCTGTCGGCGGCGGGCGCCGGGGTGCGGGCGTCCGGTCTGCGCAGGGCGCCGCCGAGGAACAGTTCGGCGAGTGAGAAGGCCGCGTCGCGCGGGGCGAGCCGGCCGTCCTGGATGGACCAGCCGACGCCGGCCACCAGGTCGAAGAAGGCCTCGCTCAGCCAGGCGGCGCTGAGCTCGATGCGGAACACGCCCTGCTGCTGGCCGCGCAGGAACAGCGCGTGCAGCCGGGCGATCTGGACCTCCCAGAGGTCGTTGATGTCGTCGTGCTCGTAGAGCTGGTTCTCGCCGGCCA
Organism: Kitasatospora sp. NPDC036755; assembly: GCF_040636595.1. Taxonomy (NCBI): domain Bacteria; kingdom Bacillati; phylum Actinomycetota; class Actinomycetes; order Kitasatosporales; family Streptomycetaceae; genus Kitasatospora; species Kitasatospora sp. NPDC036755. The sequence continues at coordinate 1,800 of NZ_JBEZUT010000044.1, read as the reverse complement.
GGAAGGCGCAGAGCATGGCGTCCGGGACGGAGGCGTCCACCAGGCGGCGCAGGGCGGCCTCGGCGTCGCCCCGTTCGACCTCGGCGGTGTCCAGCGCGGCGGCGAACCGGCGCAGCCCGAGCAGGCCGACCTCGCGGATCAGCGCGTCGCGCCCCGGCCCGGGGAAGAGCCGGTGCAGCGTGGCGCGGCTGATGCCGGCGGCGCGCGCGATCTCGTCCAGGTGGGCGGTCGGGCGGCGGGAGAGCACGCCGACGGCGGCTTCGAGGACGGTGTCGCGGTCGGTGGCCATGAGTCGAGTCTAGGTCATCTGAGACATGGATGTCTCATTCTGTAGTTCGAGATCTCATCTGAGGCGCGCCTCGCCGGTGTCGGAGCAGCAAAAAACCGGGGACGGTGGGTGTGCCGTCCCCGGTCCGGGGGTGGTGTCGCGGTGTGCCGGCCGCCGCGGGGCGGCGGGCTCGGCCCCGTCGCTCAGCTCTGGTTGTAGAAGCCGGTGTCGTCCATCGGGCGGTCGATCACCATGACCTCGACGTCGGCCGGCGTGAGCAGGAAGACCCGCTTGGCGATCCGCTCGATGCCGCCCCGGGTGCCGAAGATCAGCCCGGAGGCGAAGTCGACCATGCGCTTGGCCTCGGCCTCCGACATCTCGGTGAGGTCCATGACCACGGGGGTGCTCGCCCGGATGTGCTCACCGACCGTCCGGGCCGCCTCGAAGCCCGTCGGCCGCAGGGAGACGATCTTCGTGGGCGCGGGGGCGGCCGGAACCGTCTCCTGATCGACCCACTCGTCGTCGTACACAGCGGCCGGGTAGTGCCCCGAGGGCATCAACCACCCGTTGTGGTGCTCGTCGCGAAGTGCTCCCATGCCGCGCCTCCCTGCCTCGTCCCGTCCTGGTCCCCCGGGGCGCGTGCCGTTGTTGACACGTCATCCACTCGTCGGAACTGTCCGAGTATCGCACTGTTCACCGGTCCCGTGCCCGCTCGCAACCCCCGTACGAGTCGTGCCGCGCCGGAAACCCGGGCGAACCCGGGCACTCCCACTGACGCGGCGCAGCGTCGTACGGTTGCGCGCGTTGACCTTATCGGTCGCTGTCACGGCGTAATTGACCTTCTGTCAACGATGCGGAAACGATTTCACCCGCGGTGTCACCCGTGGCGTCACTCGCCGGTCGAACCGTCGATCGATTCCCGCAGAAGGTCCGCGTGGCCGTTGTGTCGCGCGTACTCCTCGATCATGTGGGTGAGGATCCAGCGCAGCGTCACCGGCTCGCCGCGGCGCGGCTTCTTGGCGACGGTGTCCAGCGGCAGGCCGGCGGTGGCCAGGCGGGCGGCCTCGACCTCGGCGCGCCAGGTGGCGAGGTCGGCCGCGACGTCGGCGGTGTCGACGTCGTCGAAGTCGGCGTCCTCGTGCTCCTCGGTCCAGTAGTGCCCGGCGAGGTCCCGGCCGAGCAGCGTGGACGGGAACCAGTGCCGCTCCACCTCGGCCATGTGCCGGACCAGGCCCAGCAGCGAGAGGTTGGACGGCGGGACGGAGCGCAGCCGGAGCTGGTCGTCGGTCAGGCCCTGGCACTTGAGCGCGAGGGTGTCGCGGTGGTAGTCGAGGAAGGTGCTCAGGGTGGTGGCCTCGTCGGCCGTCATCGGCGGGTCCACCCGCAGGTCCGTGTCGGTCATGCGCGCCATCCTCGCGCCCGGCGGGGCCATGGCGCGAACGATTTTGCGAGGTGAGGTGAGGCGAGGCGCAAGGACTCGATCCGGCCCGGCCATCCGGCCGCCGGGTAGGCGGTGTGGTCCTCCGCGCCGA
>NZ_JBEZUT010000043.1:0-36879 GCF_040636595.1 Kitasatospora sp. NPDC036755 | reverse complement strand
GGCACCGGCCGGGGCGGGGCCCCGGGCGGCGGCTCCCGCCAGGTCGCGTGCGGCAGCAGCAGGTCGATCCGGGGCGGCGCGAACTCCAGCAGCGCCTCGTAGGTGGCCACCGGGTCGGCCGCCAGGTCGACGACGCAGAGCAGCCCGGCGAACAGCTCCCGGTGCCGGTCCGAGCCGAGCAGCCGCACCGCCTCGGCGGTCCGCGCCCAGCTGCCCGCGCCGGAGGGCAGCCGGCGGTGCCGGTCGTGGCCGGCCCGGGTGCCGTCGAGCGAGACCCCGACCGAGACCCGGTGGCGGTGCAGCACGTCGAGCAGGGCCGGTTCGTCCAGCAGCCGCAGCCCGTTGGTCTGCACGGTGAACCGCACCCGGGGCCGGACGTCCGCCAACTCCCGGAGCAGCACGCCCAGGTGGGCCGCCCCGACGAGCAGCGGCTCGCCGCCGTGCAGCACCACGGACACCTCGTCCAGCCCGTGCTCGGCGGCGTGCTCGTCGATCCGCCGGGCGGCGCGGCGGACGGTCGCGAGCTCCATCCGCCGCGGCCGCCGACGCCAGCTCTGGTCCGCGCCCTCGTACACGTAGCAGTAGTCGCAGGCCAGGTTGCACCGACTGTGGATCTTCAGCAGGAACTGCCGGAACGGCACCATGTCCGTGAGCCTAGGGCACCGCACCTGACCGCTCGTCACACGTGCGGCGGCTCCACGTCCGAGTCCAGCCGCGTCCCGGCCCGCACCGCCTTCGTCGTCGGGTGCTCCTCCCCCAGGGTGACCCGGGCCCGCCGGATGCAGTCCGCCCGCAACTCCGCGGCCCGCTCGGTGTATCCGAGGGCGGCCAGCGACAGCGAGAGGTTGGAGTTGATGCCGATGGAGTCGTAGTGGTCCTGGCCGAGGGCCGCGGTCATCAGCGGCTCGGCCTCCAGTTCCAGCTCGAGCGCGGCCCTGAGCTCCCCGGCCAGCGCCAGGTCGTTGGCGTGGTTCATCATCGCGATCGGGATGTAGAGGTGGTGCGCGCCGAGCACGGTGCGGAACTGCGCCAGCGTGCGGCCGGACAGCTCGCGCGCCTCCGTCGTGCGCCCCGCCAGCCGCAGGTACACCGAGAGGTTGTTGGCGCCGGCCAGCGTCACCGGGTGGTCCTCACCCAGGTAGTCGCGGTACCTGGCGAGCGCCCGTTCGGCGAGCGGGATCGCCCGTCCGGTGTCGCCGAGCGCGTTGAGGTCGCTGGCCAGGTTGGTGGCGGCGGCCAGGGTGTCGGGGTGCTCGGCGCCGTTGATGTCCAGGTAGCGCTGGTAGATGTCCTCGTCGATCTCCAGGGCCTCGTGGTACCGGCCGGCCCGGCGCAGCGCCACGGCCAGGTTCTTGCGGGCGCGCAGGGTGTCGGTGTGGCCGTCGCCGATGGTCTGCTGGTAGATCCGGACGGTCTCCTCCAGCAGGTCCAGGGCCTCCCGCAGCCGCCCGGTCTCGCGCAGGTCGCGGGCGTAGTTGGAGGCCGAGGAGAGCGCGTAGAGGCTGTGCGCGCCGAGCGCGTCGCGCTGCTGGAGGTAGTTGCTGCGGTGCCGTTCCAGGGCGGCCCGGCGGTCGCCGGCCAGGTAGTCGGAGACGGCGAGGTTGTTGGTGATCATCAGGGTGCGCGGGTGGTCCGGGCCGAGGGTGCGCCGGGCGGCGTCCAGGGTGCGGCGGTCGAGCGTCCGGGCCTCGTCGTAGCGGCCGAGGAAGCGCAGGTCGGCGCCGAGGCTGTTGGCGACGGCGAGGGTGTGCGAGTGCTCCGGGCCCAGGGTCGCGGTGAAGCGGTCCAGGATGTCCCGGTCCATCTCGTACGCCTCCTGGAGGGCGCCCTGGGAGCGGCGGATGTTGCTCAGCTGGGTGCGCAGCATGAGGGTCTGGGCGTCGTTGTCGACGTCGAAGCCGGGCCCGCCGTAGCCGTCCTGGCGCCAGTGCTCCAGCGTCCGCTCGGCCAGTTCCCGGCCGGACTCGTGCAGGCTGCGCTTCCACTGGTAGCGGACCGAGTCGATGATCCACTGCCGGACGTCCTCGTCGGCGCTGTCGAGCGCCCCGGACGGCCAGAGGTGGGGCAGGAGTTCGGCGTACTCGGCCCAGTTCACGGGCACGTCCGGGTCGCCGGGGTTGGCGGTGGCGAGCGCGGCGTGGACGACGGCGCGCAGTTCGGCCCGCCGCTCCTCCTCGACCTGGTCCCGCAGCACCGCCTGGACCAGCCGGTGCACGGTGATGGTCTCGCTGCCCTGGTCGGTGCGGGCGAGCCCGAACCGGTTGATGGCGCGCAGGAACTCGCCGATCGCGAGCTTGTCGCGGGGCGCGCGCGGGGGCAGCCGCAGGGCGCGGGTGACGGCCCGGCTGTAGAGCAGCCGCATCGGGATGGCGTCCGGGCCGAAGAAGGCGCAGATCTCCAGGATCTGCGCGGCCGGGGCGTTCATCCGGCGCAGTTCCTCGACCGAGATGCGCCAGGTCGCGGCGGCCGAGTGCGGGTAGTCGGCGGCGCGCAGCCGGGTGCGCTCCAGCATCTCGGTGAGCTCTTCGTCGAGCAGTTCGAGGTAGGTGGCGATCGGCATCGACGTCTCCTGGAGCCAGACGGCGGCCTGGCCGACGGCGAGCGGCAGGTCGCCGAGGCGGTGGGCGACCTGGTCGGCGTCCTCCGGGGAGAGACTGCCGTTGAAGCGGCGCAGCAGCCGCACGCTCTCCTCGCGGAGGAAGACGTCGACCTCCACCAGGCCGGCGTGCCGGGCCCAGCCCTGGTTGCGGGAGGTGATCAGCACGTGCCCGCCGGAGGAGCCGGCCGGCTGCCAGGGGGCGAGTTCCTCGGGGGTGCCGGCGTTGTCGAAGACGAGCAGCCAGCGGCGGTACGGCTGGCCGCGCCGCAGCGCGTCGAGCACGGCGGCGGCGGTGTGGGCGACGTCGTCGCTGGTGGGCACGCCGAGCCGGGGAGCGAGTTCGGCGAGCTTCTGCGGGATGTTGGCGGGCTCCTCGGCGGGCACCCACCAGACCACGTCGTAGGCGGCCTTGAAGCGGTGCGCGTACTCGGCGGCGATCTGCGACTTGCCGGCGCCGCCGAAGCCGTAGAGCACCTGGCTGAGCACCGCGGCGGGCCCGCCGGTGAAGCGGTTGCGGAGCAGCTCCAGCAGCTTGCCGCGGCCGATGAAGGCGGCGTTGCGCGAGGGCGTCTCCTGGACCTGCGGGGCGGTGCCGGGGAACCGGGCCGGCGCGGCGAACTCCCCGCTGTCGGTCTCGGGTTGGCGGCTGCTGCCGGGCGGCGGGCCGAGTTCGGCGTAGAGCTGGGACTCGGCGCCGACCGCGGAGGAGCGGATCAGGTCGGGCACCGGCTGCCCGGCGAACGGGCGGGGCACCGGCTCATCCGGGTCCTGGAGCCGGAAGGCGACCAACGCCGTTGATCCGGAGGCCAGTTCGCGGCCCTGGAGGAGCTGCCAGACCTCGGCGGCCCGGGGCAGCGCGGTGTACTCGGGCGAGAGCAGCGCGAGCAGCCGGCCCTGGCCGTCGACCGGCCCGGCCACCTCGGGCGGGCGGGGCCCGGTGTACGGTTCGGCGGCGCTGTGCAGGGAGGTCTGGTAGCCGAAGCGGGTGAGCGTCCCGGCGGCCCACTCGGCCCACATCCGGTCCTCGGGGGCGTAGCTGACGAACACCTGGCGAGGCACCGCGCGGGCGGAGCGCAGGTAGGCGCCGTAGAGCCGGCGGCGGGTCTCGGCGGTGAGCGGGCGCAGGGTGCGGACCCGCCCGTCGGTGATCCAACCGGCCAGCCGTTCGAAGGCGTTGAGCAGGCTGCGCGCCTCCTGCGGCCGGTCGGCGACGGTGGCGGGCACCTCCTCGTAGGCGTAGAAGGGCTTGTACGGCACCTCGACGTCGGCCCAGTAGCCGGCCCGGCGGTCCCCGGCCAGCCAGCGGCCGAGGTAGGGCGCGAAGGCCTCGCGGGCGTAGTCTCGGCCGGCCTCCAGGCGCTCCTGCTCGGCGTCCTCGACCCGCATCGGCACCGGCAGGACCCGGATCGCCCGCTCCTGGGCCTCGGCGATGTCCCGGGCGGCGTCGACGCCGCCGCGGATGTTCTGGGCGCTGAAGGTGAAGCAGTCCACCACGGTGTCGGGCATCAGGACGGTGCAGATGCCGGAGGTGTCGCTGACGCCGGTGCGGCTGTCGATGAGCACGTAGTCGTAGCCGCGGGCCCAGCGTTCGCGCAGCTCGCGCAGGAACTCGCCGCCGCGGATGTCCCGTCCGTGGTAGAAGCTGCGCCAGTTGAAGCTGGTGACGGCGGCGGCGTAGGCGGCGTTCTGCCGGCCGGCGGGCAGGAAGTCGAGCCGGCCGCCGGGCGGCAGGTCGAGGGCGAGGCCGCAGACGTAGCCGTCCAGGCGGCCGGGTTCGTCCAGCCAGGCGGCCGGGGACTGCCCGACCGGCCCGGCGGCGGAGGGCAGCGCCTGCCTGACGTAGGCGCGCAGCAGGTCGATCAGGCCGTCGGTGGAGTGGAGTTCCGGGTCGACCAGCAGCGGGTGGTAGTAGCGGTGGAGGCCGGGCGCCTCCAGGTCCCAGTCGACGACCAGGACGCGCAGGCCGCGACTGGCGAGGATCCAGCCGACGTTGGCGAGCGCCATGGTGCGGCCGGTGCCGCCCTTGAAGGAGTAGAACGTGACGACCGATCCCGGTCCGCCGCGCTCCAGCTCTGCGCCGGGCTCAGTGGTCATCGTCCTGGTCTCCCCTCAGTGGGACGGCGTCGTCCTGGCCCCGGCTCTGGCCGGGCAGTTCCGGTGGAACGGGGTCGGGGTGGTGCCGCGCGGCCGGCGGACCCTGGCGCGGGTGGGGCGGGCGCGGGCGGCCGGACGGGCCGGACGGGATGGCCAGCCCGGGCAGGTCCGGGCCGTCGCCGGAGCCGGAGGTGTCGTCGCCGGAGCCGAAGCCGAAGGCGTCCCCGCCATCGTCGCCCCAATCGAGGTTGTCGTCCATGAGCTTGTTCTGGGCGACCGTCACCATGATGGTGAGGTCACTGTCGAAGCTCTCCTGGTTCACGCGCACCCGGAACAAGTGCTCCAGGTCGCTCCGGCGCAACCAGTTGCGGCGGAACACGCCGCGCACGCCGGTCCACGGCGCCTCGCGCTCCCCGTCCGGGTCGTTGCTGCCGATCGGGACCACCACACCGGTGACCGGGTGGTTCTGGTCGTCGTACTCGCTCAGCGCGGCCCGGTAGCGGCCGCTGCCGGCCACCCACGGGTCGACCAGCAGCACGCTGACCTGGCTGTCCTCCCGGGCCTGGTCGAGCTTCTCGCCGAGGCCCGGGCCGATCTCCTCCAGCGTGGTGGTGTGTCCGGCCGCGGTGATCACCTGCTGGGCGCGCACCACCAGGGACGGCTGGGTCGGCGGGTAGTAGGGCGCCCAGTGCCAGGGCTTGCTCCCGTACCAGCCGCCCGCGAACGAGCCGCCCGCGGCGGCGGCCTCCGAGGCGGACCCGGCCGCGATGAACAGCCGCACCATCCCGGGGCTGGGGGCGGGCTCCGGCGCGGCCGGGGGCGGGAAGTAGCCGCGCACCGCGCCGAGGTCGAACTCGGGCAGCTCGCCGAGCCGCCGCGCGGCCGCGTCCCGGACCCGCTCCGCGACCACCCGGACCACCTGCTCGTACGCCCCGCTCTGCGCGGTGCGCAGCAGGGCCCGCAGGCCGTGCCGGGCGTAGGCCTCGCCCATGTCCGGCTGGACCCACTGGATCTTGGTCACCTCGGCGGCCAACTCGCCCGACCCGACGGGCTCCCAGAGCACCGGGACCAGCGCCGGGACGAGCTCCCCGGTGTCCTCGTGGTGGCGCCGAACCCGGCCGCGGAAGGCCGTCCACTCCTTGCCGCAGTAGAGGCTGGCGAAGTAGGCCGGGGAGTAGAGCGCGATCATCGTCCGGCTGCGGCCCAGCATCGTGGCCAGCCGCTCGGCCCAGTCGTCGCCGAGGCGCAGCTGCTCGGTGTCGCGGAAGGCGAGTTCCTCGGCCCGGACCGCCGGGCCGACCAGACGGCCGAGTTCGTCCCGCAGGTCGTTGAAGAACTGGTTGACGAAGGCGTCCTCGGCCTCGAAGTCCCGGCGCGCGTAACTGAAGAAGAAGTACGGCCGGTGCTGTTCGTGCTCCATCACCTGTTTCCCCCCGTGCCCGACGGTCCGCGACGGCGCTGGTTTCATACCCCAGCATGTCGTGAACTCCCCTGGCCCCGCTGGCGAGTTGGCGGATTGGGCGACACGGGTGGTTTAGCCGGTGGTCAGGCGCACACGGACGGCCCACGGCACTCCGGCGCCCGGGGGCGCGCGAACGGGGAGCGCGGGGCGCATCCGCGGGCGCCGCCTGTCGGGGCCTGGCGCCAGGGGCCGGTCCGGCGGTCGAGCTAGCGGTCGAGCGCCGACTGGAAGGCCGCGAGCGGCTCCGCGCCGGGGGTCAGGGCGTCCGCGACGACGCGGCGCAGCAGGTCCCCCAGGACGGTGTCGGGCAGGGCGTCGAGTTCGTCGAGCGGCAGGGCGGTGACGTCGACCAGGTCAGAGCCGAGTCCAGCGGCGGTTTCCGCACCGGTGACGCCCATCAGTCCCTCACTCGATCGTGTCGGCACAGCGGGCTGCCGGCCGGATGTGCATCGACCCAGGTCCGCGACGGGCATCCTACACCCGCGCGGTGACGGCCCATCAGCTCCGCGCGGACGCCGCGCGGAGCCTGTGGGCCGAACGGATCACGGGCGCCACGCGGACCACGGGCGCCCGGCGGACCACCGGCGCCGCACTGACCACCGGCGCCGCACTGACCACGGACGCCGCACGGATCACGGGCAGAGCCGCTCCACCCGCCACCCCGTCGGGCCGGACGGGTCGGCGACGTAGCGCAGCCGGTCGTGCAGCCGGTTCTCCCGGCCCTGCCAGAACTCGACGCTCTGCGGGACCACCCGGTACCCGCCCCAGAACGGCGGCACGGGCACGCCCTCGCCCTCCGGGTAGCGGCGCTCCAGTTCGGCGTAGCGCTGTTCCAGGACCTCCCGGCCGCCGACCGGGCTGGACTGCTCGCTGGCCCAGGCGCCCAGCTGCGAGCCGTGCGGGCGGGTGCGGAAGTAGGCGGCGGTCTCGTCCCGGCCGACCTTCTCCACCCGGCCCTGGACGATCACCTGGCGGGCCAGCGCGATCCACGGGAACAGCAGCCCGGCGTACGGGTTGGCGGCCAGCTCGGAGCCCTTGCGGGAGCCGTAGTTGGTGAAGAACACGAAGCCGCGCAGGTCGTAGCCCTTGAGCAGGACGGTGCGCGAGCTGGGCCGGCCCTCGGCGTCGGCGGTGGAGAGCACCATCGCGTTGGGTTCCACCACCCCGGCGTCGTCCGCCTCGTGGAACCAGCGGGTGAACTGGCCGATCGGCTCGGGCGCGAGCTGCTCCTCGACCAGGCCCTCGTGGCTGTAGTGCTTGCGCATCACGGTGAGGTCCGGGCCTGGGCGGGCCTCGTCGGCCAGGGTCCGGTTGGCGGGGCTCAGGGGCGTCGACTGGGCGCGATCCGGGGTCTGCACGCCAACATCATCCCGTACGACAAGCAACGGGCGCCGCTACCTCCGGACAAACCCGAGTGGGAGATGAGGTGACCCGCGACCGCTCGGCCGTCCGTCCTGCGGGGAATTGTCCGGGGCCGGGCGTTTGGTTCCGGGGCTTCCCGGGCACGACCGGCCCGCCCGCGGGGAAGTCGAACAGCCTCACGGGAAACATCACCACGGTGGTGTATGGCGCAATGCACCCCGTGCCTGTCACTCTGGCACCGAGTGCCAAACACCATTCGGTCACTGGTGCGCCGCCCCACCACGGCGGAGCGCCGATCACAGAACAGAGGGAGCCGTCGCATGTCCGATTTCGTACCCGGGCTTGAGGGAGTCGTCGCGTTCGAGAGCGAGATCGCCGAACCCGACCGCGAGGGCGGCGCCCTGCGGTACCGCGGTGTCGACATCGACGACCTGGTGGGCAACGTCTCCTTCGGCCACGTCTGGGGCCTGCTGGTGGACGGCAAGTTCAACCCCGGCCTGCCGGCCGCGGAGCCGTTCCCGATCCCGGTGCACTCCGGCGACATCCGGGTCGACGTGCAGTCGGCGCTCGCCATGCTCGCCCCGGTCTGGGGCCTCAAGCCGCTGCTGGACATCGACGCCGAGCAGGCCCGCGACGACCTCGCCCGGGCCGCCGTGATGGCGCTGTCCTACGTCGCCCAGTCGGCCCGCGGCCAGGGCCTGCCGATGGTCCCGCAGAGCGAGATCGACAAGGCCGAGACCGTCGTCGAGCGGTTCATGATCCGCTGGCGCGGCGAGCCGGACCCGAAGCACGTCAAGGCCGTCGACGCCTACTGGACCTCGGCCGCCGAGCACGGCATGAACGCCTCCACCTTCACCGCCCGGGTCATCGCCTCCACCGGCGCCGATGTCGCGGCCGCCCTCTCCGGCGCGGTCGGCGCGATGTCCGGCCCGCTGCACGGCGGCGCGCCGTCCCGCGTGCTCGGCATGATCGAGGAGATCGAGCGCACCGGCGACGCGACCGCCTGGGTCAAGAACGCCCTGGACAAGGGCGAGCGCCTGATGGGCTTCGGCCACCGCGTCTACCGCGCCGAGGACCCGCGCGCCCGGGTGCTGCGCCGCACCGCCAAGGAGCTCGGCGCGCCGCGCTTCGAGGTCGCCGAGGCACTGGAGAAGGCCGCGCTGGAGGAGCTGCACAACCGCCGCCCCGACCGCGTGCTGGCCACCAACGTCGAGTTCTGGGCCGCCATCATGCTGGACTTCGCCGAGGTTCCGGCGCACATGTTCACCTCGATGTTCACCTGCGCGCGCACCGCGGGCTGGTCGGCGCACATCCTGGAGCAGAAGCGCACGGGCCGGCTCGTGCGCCCCTCCGCGCGCTACGTCGGCCCCGGCCCGCGCCGCCCCGAGGAGATCGAGGGCTGGGACGCCATCGCCCGCTGACCGTCCCGGGCGAATACCGGACGAGCGTCCGGACAGTGCCCCTGAGCAGCGGGTCCGGCTCCGGCCGGGCCCGCTGCCGCCCGTCCGGGGCCGGCCGGCGGGCCACCGGCGCCGCATGTCTCAGCGGGCGGACCGCCGTATCCCGGTGGGCTCCTGGCCGGTAGGCTGCGCGCGTGGCTCAGATCCAGATCCCCGCTGACATCAAGCCCGCAGACGGCCGTTTCGGCTGCGGACCGTCCAAGGTGCGCCCCGAGGCCCTGAGTGCCCTCGCCGCCACCCAGACCTCCCTGCTCGGCACCTCGCACCGCCAGGCTCCGATCAAGGACCTGGTGAAGCGCGTGCGCGAGGGCGTGAGCAGCCTGTTCTCGCTGCCGGACGGCTACCAGGTCGTCCTCGGCAACGGCGGCTCCACCGCCTTCTGGGACATCGCCGCCTTCGGCCTGGTGCGGGAGAAGTCCCAGCACCTGGACTTCGGCGAGTTCTCCTCGAAGTTCGCCTCCTCGGTCAAGGCCGCGCCGTGGCTCGGCGAGCCGACCGTGATCAAGACCGCCCCGGGCACCCACCCGCTGCCGGTCGCCGAGGCCGGCGTGGACGTCTACGGGCTCACCCACAACGAGACCTCGACCGGTGTCGCGATGCCGATCGGGCGCCCGGCCGGCGCGGACGAGGGCTCGCTGGTCCTGGTGGACGCCACCTCGGGCGCCGGCGGCCTGCCGGTGGACATCACCGAGACGGACGTCTACTACTTCGCCCCGCAGAAGTCCTTCGCCTCCGAGGGCGGCCTGTGGCTGGCCACCTTCTCCCCGGCCGCCCTGGAGCGCGCCGCCGAGATCGCCGGCTCCGGCCGCTACATCCCGCCGTTCTTCTCGCTGCCGACGGCCATCGACAACTCGTCGAAGGACCAGACGTACAACACCCCGTCGCTCTCCACCCTCTTCCTGCTGGCCGACCAGCTGGAGTGGCTGAACGGCAACGGCGGGCTGGACTGGGCGGTCGCCCGCACCGCCGACTCCTCGTCCCGGCTGTACTCCTGGGCCGAGAAGTCCTCCTTCGCCACCCCGTTCGTGGTGAACCCGGCCGAGCGCTCCCAGGTGGTCGGCACCATCGACTTCGACGAGTCGGTGGACGCCGCCGCGGTCGCCAAGGCACTGCGTGCCAACGGCATCGTGGACACCGAGCCGTACCGCAAGCTGGGCCGCAACCAGCTGCGCATCGCGATGTTCCCGGCGATCGAACCGGCGGACGTCGAGGCGCTCACCCACTGCATCGACTACGTGGTCGAGCAGCTCTGACACCGGCCCCCGGGGACACCGGGGACACGGCCGAGGGCCACCGCCGACGGGCGGTGGCCCTCTCGCCGTTCCGGGGCCGTGGCCCGGCGTCGGACGTGCCCGGCGGGTACCTGACGGGCGCCCGGCGGGGCCGGTGGGCGCCAGTGGGTGCCGGTGGGCGCCGGGGGGTTGTCGGTGGGCGCCCGGAGGGGTTCCTAGCCGCCGACCAGCGAGCTGATCAGCACGACGACCAACATCAGCACCAGGGCGCCGGAGACGATGCGCATTCGAGTCTTGGGGTCCACGGTCAACGAGCGTACCTCCGGCTCAGCGCGGACTCCGCCCGGGCCCTCCCCGGTCCGGCCCCGGAGCCTCCCGCGCGCCTCGGCCCCGGTCCGCCAGAGCCCAGGAGCCCAGCGACTCGTAGTGCGCGGATCCGCCGCCCGGGTCGCTGCGCACCAGGTGCAGCTCGGCGGCCTCCCACTCCGGCCCCCGGTAGTCGGCCAGCGCCGCCACCAGGCCGTCCAGCTCGGCCGCCGCGACCCGCCGCACGGCCCGCCGGTGGCCCCGCGAGGAGCCCGCCCGGGCGAGGGTGAGGTGCGGGTGGAAGGCGAAGTCGTCGGTCGCCCCGGTGACCTCGGCGGTCGCCCCGGTCACGGCGTCGGCCAGTCGGCGCAGCGCCCAGGTCCGGCCCTCGACCCCGGCCCAGAGCACCCGGTCGCCGAACCGCCCCGCGCCCGCGATCCGCAGCCGGTGCACCGGGTGCACCTCGGCGACGGCGGCCAGTCCCGCCTCCAGTTCGGGCAGCCGCTCGGCCGGCACCTCGCCCAGGAAGGCCAGGGTCAGGTGCCACCCGTCGACGCCGGTCCAGCGCAGCCGGTCGGCCCCGGGGAGCTCCCGCAGCGGCGCGACCACCTCGGAGAGCCCCCGCAGCGCCTCGGCCGGCGGCAGCACCGCCACGAACAACCTCATGGCCCAATCTTCCCGCGCCCGGCCGTCTGGGGTAGAACGGTTTCCCATGAAGATCCGCAACGGGGGGCCCGCGGACGTCCCCGACATCCTGTCCCTGCTCGACGGCGCCGTCTCCTGGCTGGCCGCCCAGGGCCGCACCGGCCAGTGGGGCGACCAGCCGTTCAGCACCAACCAGGCCCGCGTCGACCAGGTCCGCTCGTACACCGAGGAACCCTTCCTGATCCGCCTCGCCGAGGACGAGGACGGCCGTACGGTCGGCTGCTGCGTGGTCTCCGAGGACCGCGGCCGGTGGATCCCCGCCGTGGACGAGCGCGAGCTCTACGTCCGCAACCTGGTCACCGACCGCGGCCGCAAGGGCTCGGGCATCGGCGCCGCGCTGATCGCCGACGCGGTCGAGGAGGCCCGTCGGCGCGGCATCGGCCTGCTCCGGGTGGACTGCTACGGCGGCGCCGACCGCAAGCTGGTCGGGCGCTACCGGGCGCTCGGCTTCACCGAGACCGTGACGTTCGAGGTCGAGCAGCCGCACGGCCTCTGGCCCGGCCAGGTGCTGGAGATCCGACTCTGAGACACCGCAGGCCCCCGGGCACCCCGGGGGCCTGACGTGTCGTCAGCAGGCCGTGGCCAGCTCCGACTTGCTCGCGCTCGCGGTCCGCGGCACGAAGGCGACCACCCGGCCGCCGCGGCCCGGGTGCAGGTCGAACCGCACCTTCAGGTCCGCGCTGCGGGCCAGCACCAGGCCGACCGCTCCGGCCGCCGCCGCGGACACCAGTCCACAGGCCAGCAGGCCGAGCCGGGGCCCGTACGAGGCGGTCACCCAGCCGACGATCGGGGCGCCGATCGGCGTGCCGCCGGTGAAGACCAGCACCAGCAGGCCCATCACCCGGCCGCGCATCTCGGGGTCGGTGGCCAGCTGCAGGGTGGAGTTGACGGCGGTGTTGAAGCTCAGCCCGAACACCCCGATCAGCGTCAGCAGCAGCGCGAAGGTCCAGTAGTCGGGCGCGAACGCGGCGACCACCTCCAGCGCGCCGAAGGCCAGCGCCGCGCCGACCAGCCGGCGCAGTCGCGGCACGCCCCGGCGGGCGGCGAGCAGCGCACCCGTCAGCGAGCCGATCGCCATCGCGGTGTTCAGCAGGCCGTACTGGCCGGCGCCCACCTTGAAGGTGTCGTACGCGAAGCCGGAGAGCAGCGTCGGGAAGTTGAAGCCGAAGGTGCCGATGAAGCCGGCCAGCACCATCGGCCAGAGCAGCTCGGGCCGCTCCTTGACGTACCGCAGGCCCTCGCGCAGCTGCCCCTTCTCGCGGGCGATCGGCTCGGTCGGGCGCAGTTCGCTCTCCCGCATCGCGAGCAGCCCGCCGATCACGGCGGCGAAGGACAGCGCGTTGACGGCGAACGCCCAGCCGCTGCCGACCGCGGCGATCAGCAGGCCCGCGACGGCGGGGCCGACCAGCCGGGCGGTCTGGAAGTTGGCGGCGTTCAGGCTGACCGCGTTGGCGAGGTCCTTGGGCCCGACCATCTCGGAGACGAACGCCTGCCGGGCCGGGTTGTCCACCACGGTGACCAGGCCGAGCAGCAGCGCGAAGAGGTACACGTAGTACGGCGTCACCACGCCGCCGACGGTCAGCACCGCGAGGCCGGCGGCCAGCAGGCCCATTGCGCCCTGGGTGCAGATCAGCAGCCGGCGCTTGGGCATCCGGTCCGCGAGCACGCCGCCGAACAGGCCGAGCAGCAGCATCGGCAGGAACTGCATGGCGGTGGTGATGCCGACCGCGAGCGGACTGCCGGTGAGGCTCAGCACGAGCCAGTCCTGGGCGATCCGCTGCATCCAGGTGCCGGTGTTGGACACCACCTGGCCGGCGAAGTAGTAGCGGTAGTTGCGAACGCGCAGGGAGGAGAACATCCCCCCGGGCCGGGTGAACTCGGCACCTGTGGGAGACGGTTGGGCCGAGTGGGTTCGGCCGGGAGCGGCGGGGTCCGCCGCGGTGCGTTCGTCGGGGTCGTCGTCGCCGTTGCCGGGCAGCCCCGTGGGGGCGGGTGCCTGGGCGTCGGCGGCCGCGGCTCCGGCCGCGGCGGGGTCGTTGGTCGGGTCGTCGGTACGGATGGCGGCGGCGCTGGCTGCGGCCGGCGGTGTCACGGTGGTCTCCCCTCGCGGCGCGACGGCCATGGCGGTGGCCGTCGCGCTCCTGGTGTCGGTGGTCGGTCCTGCGGTGATGCGGGCTCCTTCTCCTCCCGGCGGCCGGCCGGGTTCGGTGTGCCTAGAGGTGTGCGAGCTTGTAGAGCACGGGCGCGGCCTCCCTGAGGACGGCCCATTCCTCCTCGTCGAGCCCCTGGGCGAGCTCGGCGAGCCAGACGTTCCGGCGCCGGCGACTCTCCGCGAGGATCGTCTCGGCCTGCTCGGTGCTGCTGACGACCACCTGTCGGCGGTCCTCGGGGTGCGGTTCGCGCCGCACCAGCCCCTTCTCCTCCAGCATCGCGACGATCCTGGTCATCGAAGGAGGCTGCACGTGCTCCTTCCGGGCGAGCTCACCCGGCGTCGCCTTTCCGCACCGGGCGAGGGTGCCCAGCACTCCCATCTCGGTCGGACTGAGCGACTCCTCCACCCGCTGGTGTTTGAGTCGTCGGGAGAGGCGCATCGTGGACGATCGCAGCTGACTGATCGCTGCGAGGTCCTGCTCGGACATCTCGGGCATCTCTTTAGCTTACGTCATTACTCTCGCTAAGGAAAATGGGATCCGCCGCCGCGCCGGAGGGTCACCGCGGTGCCATATTGGGTCTTGGGCCCCAGCTCCCGACTCCCGGAAGGGCCGACCCGCCATGTCCGACCTCGCCACCGAGCAGACCGCGCAGACCGAGCGCGCCGAGCCGGGCGACACCGGCTTCGGCCGGCTCGCCATGGTCACCATCGACTGCGCCGACCCGGTCGCCCTGGCCTCGTTCTACGGCGAGCTGCTGGGGTGGGAGACCAGGCACGCGGACGAGCACTTCGCGATCCTGGACAACCCCGAGGGCGGCAGCCCGCTGGGCTTCGGACGGGTGACCGGGTACCGGCCGGAACCGTGGAAGGAGCCGGACGGTAGCAAGCACTTCCACCTCGACTTCTACGTCGACGACTTGGAGGCGGCCACCGCGAAGGCCCTCGCGCTCGGCGCCACCGAGCCCGCCTACCAGCACGGCCGCACGCTGCGGGTGCTGATCGATCCGGCCGGCCACCCGTTCGGGCTAGCCCCGCTGGAGTGAGCGCCGGGACGGTCCTGGGCGGATCCGGGGCGGTCCGGGCGGGTCCGGCACAGAACCCCGACGGTCCGGCGCAGAACCCCGACGGGTCCGGGGCGGCACCGGGGGGTGGTGCGCAGGCGGTGTCAGGGGTTGGTGCCGGGATCATGCAGGCCGCGTAAAGGCCCATCCTGACCTGCGACTTCACGAAACGCACGAACGTTGTGCGACTGCCGGGCAGTGACTACTCTCCCCGATTGTCAGGGGCACCACATGCCGGGCCCCGCTCCGCGGGCCCGCGTTCCCGCTCCGGTGCCCGTTGCCGCGCGCCTTCCCCGGCCAGCCGCGTCCGACCGCGTCCCGGTGCCCTCAGCCCTCGTCCAGGGAGCTCCATTGGGTGAGATCCACCACGCCGACCACGGCTGGGTGACCCCAGCGGTCTCGTACTTCGTCGCCTGCGCCGGCGCCTTCGTCGCACTGCGCGGCGCCCGCTGGGCCCTGGTCTCCCGCGGCCGCACCCGGGTCGCCTGGCTGCTGTTCGCCTCCAGCTCGCTCGGGGCCGGGATCTGGTCCATGCACTTCATCGCGATGCTCGGCTTCTCCGTGACCGGCGTCGAGATCACCTACCGGCCCTGGCTGACCGTGCTCAGCCTGCTGGTGGCCGTCGCCGTGGTCGGCATCGGGCTCTTCACCGTCGGGTACTGGCGGCGGCGCCCCGTCCTGGCGCTGATGGTCGGCGGGCTGACCACCGGCCTCGGCGTCGCCGCGATGCACTACCTGGGCATGGCCGCGATGGTCCTGCCCGGCCGGCTCGGCTACGACCGGACGACCGTGGCGGTCTCGGTGGCGATCGCCGTGGTCGCGGCCACCGCCGCGCTCTGGGCCGCGCTGAACATCCGGGGCACGCTCGCCGTCCTGGCGGCGGCGCCGGTGATGGGCGTGGCGGTCTGCGCGATGCACTACACCGGCATGGCGGCGCTCTCCGTCCAACCGGACTTCTCGCGCTCCACCGCGGACGGGGTGATGGCGCTCCAGTTCGTCTTCCCGCTCGGGGTCGGGCTCGGCTGCTACGTCTTCTTCGGCTCGCTGGCCTTCGCGGTCTCGCCGAGCCGACCCGACTCCCGGCCCCTGCTGGCCGGTCCGGCCGCCCCGCTGCCCCCGCGCACCCCCGCGGTTCCCGAGTGGGCGGCGCGCACCCCGGGCGGTCCGGACGACCCGACGGCCCCGCGGTCGCGGCGGCCGGTGGGCGGGGCGACCCGGCGCTGACGCCGGGTACGGGAGCGGGGGCCCGAGCGGCGTCCGGCCGGGCCCCCCACCCCGGCCGGGCGCCGCCCGACCCCGCCCGATCCCCGGCCGGGCGCCGCCCGATCCCCCACCCGATCCCCCGCCCGAGGCGCGCGCGGGGCGGGCCTACGAGGGCCGCCCGAGCAGCCCCGCCACGTGCTCCGGTGTGGCCACCGGGCAGACCTTGTGCACGAAGTCCCGCCGCAGCGCGTGGTACGGCTCGCCCGCCCGGTAGAAGTTGGCGTGCATCCGGCGCAGTTCCTCCGCCCGGTACTCGGCCAGCGGTTTGGCCTCCTCGTCGGCCGCGCGGCGGCGCTTCTTGTCCACCAGCCGTCCGGTGAGCTCCGGCGAGGCGGCGATCCGGTCCGCCTCACGGGCCACCCAGCGGCGGAACCCGGCCGCGTCCCCGCCGACCGTGCGGTCCACCAGGCCGATCCGGCGGGCGTGGTCCGGGCCGACCGGCAGCGCCTCGGAGGTGAGCCGCTCGGCCTGCTCGGCGCCGACCCGGCGGGGCAGGGTGTACGTCCAGTACTCGGAGCCGTACAGGCCCATCAGCCGGTAGTGCGGGTTGAGCACCGCCGACTCCCGGCACCACACCTCGTCGGCGGCGAGCGCCGCCATCAGCCCGCCGGCCGCCGCGTTCCCGGCCAGGGCCGCCACCGTCACCTTGTCCGTCGTGGTCAGCACCGCCTCGACGAAGTCGTCCATCGCGTTGATGTTCTCCCAGGACTCCAGCGCCGGGAAGGCCGCGCCCTGGATGACGTTCAGCTGGATCCCGTTGGAGTAGAAGTCCCGGGGCGCGCCGAGCACCAGCACCGAGGTCGGCCGGTCGGCCGCCTCCCGGTAGGCGGCGAGCAGCCGGCGGCACTGCTCGGTGCTCACCGCCCCGCCCGCGTGGGCGAATTCGAGGAAGCCGACCCGGCCCTCCTCGCGGTAGCGCAGCTCCGACCAGGTGTCCCGGCCGCTCGCCCGCTCCGGGTCCACCGGCACCTCGCGGACCCGGTACAGCTCGTCGGCGAGCACGGTGGCGGCCGGCAGCTTGAAGGTGGCCGGCCCGCCGGGGGTGCGGCGCGGGCGCAGCTGGGGTATCCACACCGCGCCGTCCACCGTGGCCCGGCAGATCGCGCCGTCCCGGGTGGCCAGCACGGCGCCGGGCACCGGGCCGCGCAGCTCGTCCTCCGGGTGGCCGCCGTGCAGGAAGAACTCCCGTCCGTACAGCTCGTCCAGCACACCGGGCTGGGAGTCGGCGGCGCGCAGCTTGCGCAGCACGGCGGCGGTGTCGTCCCGCTCCCAGTCGATCCGGCGGGACTCCTGGCGCAGGAGGGGCCGCGCCCGGCCGCGCACGTCCGGCCGGGCGTAGTCCAGCGGCTCGGGGGTGAACCGCCCGCTCTCGTACCGCTGGACGGCCAGCAGCACGGCCTCGACGGCGGCGTCGGCGAGCTCGCCGCGGTACAACTCGCTCTTGCCGCACGGGGGGACGGGGAACTCGACGGACGCCCAGATGTCACCGGCGTCCATCTCCTCGACGGCCTGCAGCACGGTGACGCCCCAGTGCTCCTCCCCCTCGGTGATCGCCCGGTCGAGCGAGGAGGGGCCGCGGTCGCCCTTGGGCCCCGGGTGCACGATCAGGACGGTCCGGGTCGACCAGATGTCCTGCGGGACGGCCTTGGTGAGCATCGGGCAGACGATCAGCTCGGGGTCGGTGCGGGCCACCCCGGCTCTCATCTGCTCGTCGCCGAGGGCGAGTTGGACGGCGACCCGGTGGCCGCGCTCGCGCAGCTCGGTGTGGACGCGCTGGGTCAGGCTGTTGAACGCGCTGGCGATCAGGAGAATGCGCAAGGAGGGCCTCCGGCGGGAACTGGGGTCGCGCGCAGGCGATGAAACCAGGGCATGGACACGTAATGATCACGGTCCGTGTTCCGGTGCTCTACTCTCACGCACCCCGCACACCTGTGCGCCGCGTTTCGCCGGATCTCCCCAAGTCCCCGTTCCCGCCGGGTACCCTCTCCCGCGCCGCCTCCCCGGCGCGGAGCCTGCCCGGCGCGGGAACCGACTAGCGCGGGAACGCCCGGCGGGCCCGCCAGGTGGTGTGCTCCCGGGAGACGGCGTCCTCCGCGTCGGCGGCCAGCCGGGCCCAGCGCGCCTCGGCGTCGGGCGCCTTGAGGTCCAGGTCGGACAGCTGGTTGCCGACGTTCTCCAGCTCGCGCGCGGCCAGCTGGTAGGCGGCGGCCAGCGGGCCGAGCTGCTTGAGCTGCGTCCAGGCGATGATCGCCGCGGCCGCGGCCGAGGTCGTGCCGAAGAGGTGCACCGGCAGCGCGCCGGTGGCCTGGGCGACGGCCGCCGCCGCGCCGACGATGATCAGCACCGCGACGCCCAGCCCCCAGGAGACCGCCTGGGAGTCGCAGGCCTCGGCCCGGGAGCGGTACCAGGTGCGCTGGCCCTCCACCCGGGTGCGCAGGTAGAGCGTGCGCCGGGCGGCCAGGCTCTCGGCGCGCTGACGCCGCATCTCCGGGGTGATCTCGGCGACGCTGCCGGGCGGCACGATCTCCGGGTCCTCGAAGGCCCGCAGCACGTCCTCGACCTGCAGCAGGTAGCCGCGGTCGACGTCGGCGGACTCGGCCTCGCCGTCGAACGGCCGGGCCCGGACGGTGTACTTCCAGGCCAGCGTCTTGACCGACTCGGCCGCCGCCCGGGCCTGGTACCAGCGGCCCTGCGGGTTGCCGCGCCGCAGCCGGGACCAGAAGTAGCCGGCCACCAGGAAGGCGGCGACCGAGAGCAGCGGCCAGAAGTCGAAGCCGCCCTTGTCGCCCGTGCTCGGGAACGACCCGATCACGGCGGCGACCACCAGCATCGAGATCAGTCCGCGGTACCAGCGCAGCGTCTCGCGCTGGCCGTCCAGCGAGGCCTTGTCCGCCGTCCAGAACAGCTCCGGCAGCAGCTGTGCCTCGACGCCCCCCGGCGGATCCTGTTGCACCATCGGTCGAGTCCCCTCCCCCTTCTCCGTCCAGCCAGTATTCCCTCCGCCAACTCGCCTACACGGGCGCCTTTTTGACAACTTCCGACCGGGGGCCGTTGTCCGGCCGCCCGGTAACCGATATAACCGGTTACATGCCGCTGCACTGGAAGCTCGTCATCGACTGCGCCGACCCGCACCGCCAGGCCGCCTTCTGGGCCGCCGCCCTGGAGTACACGCGGGAGGACCACGGCGCGCTGATCACCCGGCTGCTCGCCGCCGGCGCGGTCGGCCCGGAGGCCCTCACCGAGGTGGACGGCCGCCCGGCCTGGCGCACCCTGGCCGCCGTCCGCCACCCCGAGGACCCGTTCGACTCGGCCTCGGACACCGGCCTCGGCCGCCGCGTCCTGTTCCAGGCCGTCCCCGAGCCCAAGCAGGGCAAGAACCGGCTGCACCTCGACCTCCACCCCGGCCCGGACGCGCGCGGGGCCACCGTCACCCGCCTCGAAGCCCTCGGCGCCACCACCGTCCGGCACGTCGAGGAGCCCGGCGGCGCCTGGGCCGTCCTGCGGGACCCCAACACTTCTAACTTCCACTTCTGCACTGCTGCCTAGAAAGCCCCGCCCAGGCAGTCCTGGACGGGGCAGGGTGGTCCTAGCCGACCAGCTTTCGCAGCGTCGGGGCACAGTCGTCACAGCCCCAGACGGTCCACCCGGCGCCGGTCGGCTGCTCCACTGATCACCACGCGCTGGGGCAAGGGATCAGCCGTGGTACCTGCGAACCAGCGGCATCGGGTAGGGGATAGCCCCGCCCAGGCGGACCCGGACGGGGCAAGCGGCTAGGCCTGCCGGTAGTCCCGCCACCGTCGGGCAGCGTCGACCATGCGGGCCGTCCAGGGGTCCGGGTTCAGGCCGCCGATCTCGTCCCACATGCGGGCGTTGGCGACGGCGAACGCGTCGACCCCTTCGGCGGGGGCTTTCGCCCAAGCCGGGACCTGGGCGGCCCACTGTTCCGCGGACGCGGGCTCGTGCCCGAATGCGGTCAGCCAGAGCACCCAGTAACCGGCGTCCAGCCACGGAGCGCCCTTCGTGGCCCAACCCCAGTCAACGACGAGCGCACGGTCACCAGCCACCAGAACGTTGGTGTTGTTCCAGTCGGTATGGAGCAGCGCGTCCCCGGTGAAGTGGGCGCGGTCTTCGGGGCGGTCGACGTACCTCTCTAGACGCTGTTCCGCGTGCCGCAGCTCGATCGGAGGACAGGGAAGCCGTCCCAGCCGGCGGAGCACGTCAACGACCTTCGGAAGATCGGGTGAGCCGGGCCGGTAGTCGGCGTGGTGGCCGTCGACCGCTTCGAAGATCAGCAGATCCCACCCGCCGGCTTCGACCCGGGCGACCAGGGCGGGAGCGATCCCGTGGACGTAGGGATTCACTTCGGCTTCGCGTCGCTGGGTCCACGCCCAGCGGTGGTCGGACCGGCGCCCCTTCACGTAGTACTCGCCGGCTTGCGAGACGAGCCGGACGGCGATCTCGCTGTTGAGCCCTTCGCTTGCCGACTCGGTTTTCAGCGCGGGGCCGGTGCGCGCTTCGATTGCGGCCCGGACGTCGGGAGACAGCTCCGCGTACGGGATTCGACGGTTGGACACATTCATCCGTTCGCTTGATCGGGACGAGCCCCGGACGGGCCCCCTCAAAGGAGGGAAATCCCGTCCGGGGCAGTCACGCTAGTGCCGGGTTACACGTACGGGTTGTCGTCGCCGCACCCCGGCAGCGCGGCGGCGCCGAAGGACTCCGCGTCGTCGAAGAACGACAGCTCCTCGTCCCCCTCCTCGGTGCGGGTCGGGCTCAACTCGACCATGACAGCGGTCATGCTGCACTCTCCTTCTGTCCGTGTTGGCAGTAGTTCTTGAGTGGTGCCTTCGCCTCCTGGTAGCGCTTGGCCAGCGGCCGGCACACCGAGCAGGACTCGGAGAGCTGACAGCCGGAGCACCCACCGGTGCGAAGCATGAGGCCATCGGCGATTTCTCCGAGGCGGGACAGGGCGTGGACGCCCTGGGTCAAGTCGATCTGCTCGTCCCGGCCGACCTTGCAGATCGACGCCTTTCCGTGCGGGTCGACGTGGAAGAACGTGTGTCCGGCGTTGCAGCCTTCGAACCTGCCGGGCAGCTTCAGGTGCGCCGGGCTCTGGGACTTCAGCGGCGCACCCCCGCCGTAGATCGTGGGCGACATGTGGGTGTACTCGGTGTACGGCACTCCGAGTGCGTCAGCCATGTCGCGCATCTGAGCCTGTTCGGGCGCCGTCTGGGCCGTGATGATCAACGTCAAACGGACGGGAAGCCCGGCGTCGACCGCAGCCCGAAGACCCGCCGTGACACGCTTGTACGCCCCGCGGCTGTGCGTGAACGCGTCGTACGTCTCGGGTGTGGCGCCGTACAGGGAGACCGCCACCCGGTACGGCCTGGCGGACGCCAGCGCGGACAGGATCTCCGGCCGTGCGAGACGCGAACCGTTTGTCTGGACTTCGATCATCATTCCCAGGTCGTGCGCAAGCTGGGCGGAACTGGCGAAGTCGCGGTCGATCAGGGGTTCGCCGCCCGTCATCTGGAGCCAGAGAACACCCGCGTCCCTCATGGTCCGCAGCAGCGCCTGCTTGCCCGACTCGTCCAAGCCGGCGAAGGGGCGATCACCCAGGAAGCAGTGATCACAGCCGAAGTCGCACCCCTTGTTGATCTCCCAACTCGCCCGGCCGTGCCCGAAGACGGACGGTCGACGGACGAGAACGAGTTCGCCGATCGGCCGGTCCGGCAGCGAGATGCCCCACCGACGGTCAGCAGCGTCGACCAGCCAGGCCGGAACGGCGCCGCCGCGCTCCAGCTCCCGGAAGCGCCATTCGGGGAGCGTGATGCCTTCGAGACGGCCCGGTTTCAGCACGACGAACTTGCCCAGGAACGGGGCGGCGATCAACTGGTACATGGTCCCCTCCATTTCACGACGTCTGGCGGACGTCGAAGCTGTCGGATATCCGGACTCGGGTCGGCGGGCGGTGGAGCCGGCGGCTGTCGTAGCGGTTCTCCACCTTCACCGGGCCCGCGCAGGTGAACGACCGGTTCACCGTTCTCGATCCGGCGGATCAAGATCGTCGTGTTCCCGATCTTCCCGGTCACCGGGTCGGCGGCCTGGTCCCGGCGGACGACCGTCCAGCGGCGGTTTCGGCTGTCGTGGAAGCTCCCGCCGGGCGGCGGGAGTTGGAGCCGGAGAACGCATGTGTCGGGCTGGGGGCACTGGCATGTGGTGCTGTTCCCGACCGTGCGCACCACGTTCTCTACCGGTCCTGTGCCGGGCCGCTTCTTCGCTGCCATGGGTCAGCCGGCGGGCTGGCCGATGTACAGAAGGGGTTGCTTCAGCCCCTCTTTCAGGATGCCCAGGGCGACCCGGACGCGCGTCACCACGTAGGGATCGGCATGGCCGGCAACTTCGCCCAACCCCACCCACCGGTGCCCGCTGATCTCCCGGAACGCGCCAACCGGAACGCCCTGTTCGGCCAGCAGCTTCATCTCCAACAGGGAGGCGTTGCCGCCGTCGCAGACGATCGTCAGCCCTTCGGAGTCGCCGGTCGCCGGGTTGGCCGGGTGCTGGTCGACGCCCAGGTGATGGGTGATCTCCCGGCGCAGACCGGTCTGTTCGGCGAGTCCGCGCACCGCGGCGTCCGCCACCTGCTCGCCCTGGCGGACGTAGACCCCGGGCAGCAACAGACCGGGGTGGTCCTTGGGCACCGTCATGAGCAGCCGTTCGTACCCGTTCATGATCAGCGTTTCGGCCCTGAGCCAGCGTGCCGGCTGCCGACTTTCCGTCTGCGTCAAGGGAGTTCCCGTCGTGAGCATGGGGCGGGGTCTGAGTGCCGATCCCCCCTGTCCAGGTACATCGTCAGAACGTCCGGCCAAGGGGGACCGGCGTGCACATCCGGGATCCGAGCCCGGTGTGCGCCCGGCAGGGTCCGGACCATCAACGGACCTTCTACCGGGGGTTGAGGGGTGCCCCGGCCCACGATCGGAACTCGACTAACGATCGTGGGCACGGGGCCAGCGTGCGCCGGCCGGTTCGCCACGCGTTCCGGGGGCGCCCGACACAACGGAGGGCACTGGCACGTTCGGTCCATCGTGTCGGTGCTGGTCTTGGGGTGGTCCCGCCCATCCACAGCGGGGGTCGCGTACGGACGGGACCACCGGTCCCGCACCGGGCGTGTCCGCCACGGGCTGAGGTGTTGGCGGGGTGCGGGAGTTGGGCCCGTCCTGGCCGTGTGTACTGATCCCTTGGAAGGTCGGTGACAGCAACCAGGACGGGGGTCTTCAGGTGGTGGTCCCGCCCGCCCGTACGGGGGTTGGTGTTGCACGGGCGGACGAGACCACCGTTCCCGCACCCAACCGTTTCCGCCCAGTTGTTAGCCCCCGGGCGGGGTGCGGGAGTTGGAACCCGTCCCGAGCACAAAGTCAGCCATGACAGCGCGCTCGGGGCGGGGGTCTTCAGGGGGTTCGTCCAGGTGTCGGGGGGGTCACCTGGGCGTGGTCGTCGGTGCTCTCAGGCGACGACCGAGACGGCGTCCGGGTCGGTACGGCGCTTCATGCCGCAGACCTGAATCTGGTCGTCGTACGGGTGCTTCACGAGGTGTTCCGCCGGCAGGAGGTAGCCGAAGTGGCCGTTGGGGCACGTCCACTCGTCAAGGGCGTCCTGGTCCGGCTGGCTGGTGGCCGTCCCGTTACCCTGCTTCGGCCGGGTGATGGTGATCTTCTCGCCGTCCCTCGGGCAGCAGTCGGGCTTCGGGCCCGGGTCCGCGTCGGCCAGGGCGAGTTGTTCGCGATGCACGGCCTTGTGCTCGTCGTACGTCTTCGGCACGGCCTTCCTCCACTCGGTCTGACGGGCTTCCTTGCCGCACCACCGATCCTTGACGCTCAGATGGGCCAAAGCACCCCCGTAACCGAGACATGACGGCCGTCTACGCGCTAGCGTCCAAGAAAGCCCAAACGTCTGGGGGTTGACTCTTGAACATCGCTCTCCGACAAGGTATGGCGGACGCGAAACTCACTCCACGCCAACTGGCGACCCGCGTGGGCGTCACACCTAAGACCGTGGAACGCTGGCTATCGAACGCCGCGCTAGTACCGCACCAGAAGAACCGCAACGATGTGTGCGCAGCCCTGGGGGTTGATGAGCAAATGATCTGGCCCAACGCCGTCCGGGCGAACCTCAAGACCGGACACGACCGAGAGGTGTTCGCCGCCTACCCGTATCGATCGACCTGTCCGACGTCGGTATGGGCCAGCCTGATTGGTGACGCCGTAGATGACATCTTCCTGGCTGGATACACGAACTACTTCGTGTGGCTAGAGCAACCGGCCCTACACCTGACGCTAATGCGCAAAGCCGAGTCCGGATGTCGCGTCCGATTCCTTTTGGGCGACCCTGCCTCGGAGACCACGCGACAGCGCGAGCGTATCGAGGGTGTGGCACTGACCGTCTCGACCCGGATTCGAATCACCCTGGAACACCTGGAAAAGCTCTCCGGGGTCGAAGGCGTCGAGGCTCGGTTCAGCTCGCCCGATGATGGGCCAAACCACGTAGGTCTCTCGGTCTTCCGATTCGATCAGGACGCCCTGGTCACTCCACATCTGGCGAGGGTTGTTGGGCACGACTCCCCGATGATGCACCTTCGCCGATCGCAGGACGGTGGCATGTTCGATCGGTTCGTTGAGCATGCGGAAGAGCTATGGGACCGCGGCAGTCCGACTCACTAACCCGCAATGCAGAAGGACCCCCAGCGGGAATCCGCTGGGATCTGTTTCACCTGTCCATCTCCCCCGCCGGTTGGACCGCCTTCGTCGCGGGTGTTCGCGCTGGGGACTTCGCTCGGGACACCCTGACCACCTCCTAACCGGCGTTTCGACCCCCTTAGCAGGTGCCTTTCTCCGGGCCCCTCAGCACCGCTTCGCCTACGCGGCGCGACAGTTGATCACTGGGGGCGCCTGGGTCCGGCATCACACCCAGGGTGCGTGTTTCGAGCTGGGGCCAGGATCGCCGGCGGGCACGGCCAGGAACTTCCGGAACGTCCCGCCCAGCCAGCCGCACGAGCACGCAGTCAGAAGGGCGGACGCTGGTGGCCGAAGTCGCGGCGGGTCTTGGCGCGGTGGCAGCTCTTGCAGAGCACCTGAACGTTGTCGTCCACGTCCTGGCCTCCGAGGGCAAGCGGCTGCTTCCGCTTACTGTGCGACTGCCCGGTACAGCCAGCCTCGTAAGCCCGGTGGTGCTCGTCGCACCGACCGTTGCGGGTGGCCCACCCCCTGCAGTCAAGGCACCGTGTGCGCATGACTCCCCTCCCCCCCCTTGAGCCACGGATTACGTAATCCGTGGTACTGCGCCATGCTTCGCCACGTCTCGCCACCCCAAGTCGATCGAGACTTTGACTTATCGGAGGCCCGCCCTACCCTGTTGAGAACCAGGGGCGGGAGTGAAATGACTGAGAATCAGATCACCGGCAGTGAAGTCGAGTTCGTAGTCCAGGCGGAGATCATCAACGGCGGTATACACGTAGCGAAGACCGTCGATCCGAACAACCAGCTGAGAGGCGTCTATCGACAGGTCTACGTCGCAACGAGACGCGTAGTTGAGCACCTTCCTGAAGATGAGTCGAAGGAGGCGCCGCGCGAGCAACTGACAATACTGCAAAGTGAGATAACCAAGCTCCAAGAGGAGCTGGGCACGCTCGAAGCCGACGTAATGCTCTTTGCTCCCGTTGATACCGGCAAGGCATTTTGGGGGCTGAGGTGGGCCGTGCGCATTGCTGTTCTATCCGCTGAAATCGCACTATCCCACCCTGAGTCGGCGCCTTGGCTGACCCGCACCCGCGGTAATCTAGACTTCACACTGCACGAGTTCGCGCAGAGCATCCCCCGCAACCAGTAGCCCAACAGGCAAGCGGGGCCGCGTAAGCCCACGCCCCTTCCGGCTGTGGCTACTCGTGGGCGACGCGGCCCCTTCGCCGCACGACTCCGGCGGCAACCCCGGTAGCGCGGGGCTCGTGGTGCATGGGCGAAAGGAGACGGGGTGCTCAGACCACCTGCCGTAGAGGGGTGTGCGGCACTCCCCGCCTCCTACCTTCCCTAGAGCGCAACGACTTCCCGGGGGCTCCCCCCTGTTCCCCCCGTTCCCCAGGGCGCTGCGGCTCTGCCCCCTCTAGAGCGCAAGCCCTTCCAGTGGTGGCTTGGTGTTTGGGACGCCGATCCTGACTTCCCTATTTGCTTCTATGGTGTGTTGAGAACGGACGTCAAAACACCAAACACCATCGGCCCCGCTGTGGTATCTGATGTGCACACGACATCTAAGTGCCGGCTTCGGCATGACCAGAGCCGCCGCAGGAACATTCCGCGCATGGAGGTGGCGGCCTGCCTACGGGATGCCCCCTATCCTGAAGCGCTTCGGCGCGTGTCGGAGCGAAGCGCGCGACCGCTGAACAGGTGAATTTTCGGGGGTTTCAGCTGGTGGGGGCTTCCGAGGAACAGAGGCGGTCCGCAAGATCCTCAACTCGCGGGCGACATCTGCTGAACTAGCGGACATGAACCGACAGGCAGGCAGCACGAAGCGACCGCCCAGTTCGAACTCCGTTGGGGTGGGCTTCACTTGACCATCCAACGAATCCCCGCGTGGCTCATCACCGCAGCCACAGCGGGCGGCGGCACCCTCGTGGCACTGTTCAGCCGGCGGTGAATTCCCCTGCGGTCTTCCCGCTGTGCCACCGCAGCCGGCGCAAGAGAGCCCCGCCCGACCAGGGTGGTCGAACGGGGCTGTATGGGCCGTCAGGCGGCCAGCCGGACCTTGCTGTGGGCTACTGGGGCGTCTCTTCGGACGTCGGACTCCGCCTGCCGGGAGATCGCGGCAAGCTCTTCCACGGGGGCATCCAGCTCCCCGGACATGGTGAAGTCGACGCGTCGGAGGTCAAGCTTCCGCCACCCGCCGCAGGTTCCCTTTCGGACGTCGAGTCGGACTCCCGCGTCAACCAGCATGCTCCGGCGCTGGGCGGTGTCTGCGTCTTCCCACTCGTCCGCGTAGGTACGGCCTGTTGCCGTGCTGATGCGTTGCGGCTCGGTCTTCTCTCGGGACTCCAACTCGATCAGGCGACTGTCCAGGGCATCGCGGCGCTTCTCCCATAGCGAAAGCGCCGACTTCTGCTTTCCCTTTTCCTCCATGTGGGATTCATACTCTGCCATGGTGGCATTTATTTCAGGCTGGGGATCGTAGCCCGGAATCTCAACGACATGGATCATCGGCCCGGGCCCGGCCAGGCGCAGAAATTCAGAGGTCACATACTCATCCACCCAGTCGTGCCGAATATAGGCGGGCTGATCGCATTTCACGCCGCGCGAATATGCGCCGCACCCATAAGTCGGGTGCTGCGTCGACTTGCTTGCCTGCTGATTGAAGTACATGCGGCCATTGCAGTTGACGCAGTGAATTACCGCAAGCAGCAAGGCATTTGAGTCCGTTCGCTCGCTGGGGTATTGCGTCGACCGCGAGTCGAGAACCGCGCCAACCTGATCAAATTCCTCGCGCGTCATGATCGGGTCCAGGGTGTCCATAATCGGGCTGCCCTGGCTGTCGCGGACGGGCTTCCCCCTATGCATCTTCCAGCCTAGAAGCGTTTCATTACGGAGCATGCGAGTAATCACACTCGGAGTCCACTTGAACCGATCCCGCTTTAGACCCTTGACCCCTCCGGTATTTCCACCGGTTTCACGACCGCTCTTCACAGCCCAGTGATCCCGCGGCGTGGAAATGTTATCCAAATTAAGGCCGACGGCAATTGCGGAAACCGTTTCCCCTTCCAGCAATTCACGGATAATGCGCTCAATGACCTTGACCGCATCGGGGTCCGGAACAAGCGTCCAACCCGTGCCGCCGTGCTCCTCGGGCATGGGGGCGGGCATGTAGCCGTACGGCGGGCGACCACCGCCACGCCAGCGAAGGGGCATGGTCCGCAACGCGGCCTGGGGCCGGTCACGCGGTCGCTGATGCTCTGGGCTTCGAACTGCGCCGCGAACGCCAGCATGAAGAGCTGGAGTTCGGCCATGGGGTCCATGGCGTTGCGGAAGTCGAAGACCTGTCGGCCCCCGCCGAGTCCCTCAGCGAAGATCAGGACTTTGCGGTTTGCGCGCGCCCAGTTGGCGAGCGCGTACATGTCCTGCATCGACCGAATCGCGCGGTCGAAGCGCCACCAGACAAGGGCGTCGTACGTGCTGGGGTCGTTCAGCCAGCCGGCAAGCTCCGGACGCTCCCACGGCGATGTCTTCGACGCGCTGACGTCCAGATCGACAGCTTCTCGAAGGGTGTCGCCCTGGCCGAAGTCGACGTGAAGCTCACCGGCTACGTAGTTGCATGCGTCGCGCTGTCGTTCAGGGCTGGTGGTCTCGTCGGTCAGAACCGAGAGACGGACGCACCGGACGCCCCGAAGGGTCTCGGTGAAGACCGTCCCGGCCAGAAGATTTTTGGTCTCATCGGTCATACCCCCCGGGGAGCGCAACGGCTTCCCGCGCCCCGCAGACGTGCCCCTGACCAGCGTTGCCGTACCCATGTCTCGGCCACTCCAGAACTACTAGTTCCGAGTGTTGGGGGACCCCGAGGGCAACGAGTTCTGCGTCCACTGACCAGCCCCCTCGGGAACGCCGAAGCCCCGCCCTCCCGGAGCCGGGAGGGCGGGGCTTCGTACGGCGGCGGGCCGTCAGAGCAGGCCGAAGGCCGGCATCAGGTAGTAGAAGGCGAACACCGTCGCCACCGCGTACATCGGGACGGGGACCTCGCGGCCGCGGCCGGCCGCCAGGCGCAGCACGCAGAAGGCGACGAAGCCCATGCCGATGCCGTTGGTGATGCTGTAGGTGAACGGCATCATCACGATGGTCAGGAAGGCCGGGATCGCGATCGTGTAGTCGGCCCAGTCGATCTCCTTGATCGAGTTGGCCAGGATCAGGAAGCCGACGGTGATCAGGGCCGGGGTGGCGGCCTGGGCCGGGACCATGGTGGCGAGCGGGGTGAGGAAGAGCGCCACCACGAAGAGCAGGCCGGTGACGATCGAGGCGAAGCCGGTCCGGGCGCCCTCGCCGACACCGGCGGTGGACTCGACGAAGCAGGTGTTGGCGGAGGCCGAGGTGGCGCCGCCGGCCGCGGTGGCGATGCCGTCGACCATCAGGACCTTGTTGATGCCGGGCAGGTCGCCCTTCTCGTCGAGCAGGTGGGCCTCGTCGGCCACGCCGAGGATGGTGCCCATCGCGTCGAAGAAGCAGGACATCAGCACGGTGAAGACGAACAGCAGGCCGGTCAGCACGCCGACCTTCTCGAAGCCGCCGAACAGGCTGACCTTGCCGACCAGCCCGAAGTCCGGCGCGGAGACCGGGTTGCCCGGCCAGGTCGGGACGGTCAGCCCCCACTTGAGCGCCGGGACGTCGGCCACCTTGTCGATGATCGCGGCGAGCGCGGTGGAGACCGCGATGCTGATCAGGATGGCGCCGGGCACCTTGCGGATCAGCAGGATCAGGGTGAGCACCAGGCCGATCACGAAGATCAGCACCGGGAAGCCGAGCAGGTGGCCGTTGCCGCCGAGCTGGAGCGGGACGGTGGTGTGGGCGGCGTCCGGGATGCGGCTGACGAAGCCGGAGTCGACCAGGCCGACCAGGCTGATGAACAGGCCGATGCCGATCGCGATGGCCTTGCGCAGGCCGAGCGGGACGGCGTTCATGACCCGCTCGCGCAGACCGGTGGCGACCAGCAGCATGATCGCGAAGCCGGCCAGCACGACCATGCCCATGGCGTCCGGCCAGGTCATCCTGGGGGCGAGCTGGAGCGCCACGATCGTGTTGACGCCGAGGCCGGCGGCCAGGCCGATCGGGACGTTGCCGATGACGCCCATCAGCAGGGTGGTGAGACCCGCGGTGAGGGCGGTGGCGGTGACCAGTTGGCCGCTGTCCAGGTGGGCCCCGGTGATGTCCGTGCCGCTGGCAAGGATGATCGGGTTCAGCACCAGGATGTACGCCATGGTGAAGAAGGTGGCGACTCCGCCGCGGATCTCGCGCGGCAGGGTGGAGCCGCGCTCGCTGATCCGGAAGAAGCGGTCGACGGCGCTCGTGGGGGGCTTGGGCGCGGCGTCGGCGGGTTCGGGCGACTCGGTGGTCGGCTGGACCACAGGCATGTGCGTGCGTCCTCTGTGGGGGAGCTGAGGAGAGGGAGTGAACGCCCGGTGCGACGGTGGCCGGGCGCAGATCTTTAAGTATGGTTTCCGGATCGCACACGCGCTATCTTCGCGCGTAGAGCCTGCCGAGGGTCGCAACACCCGCGAAGCCGCCCCGCCGCACCGTACGCTAGGCCCCATGCCCAAGACGCCACTGCACCCCTCGCCCCCTCCGCTGGAGGCCAACGACGTCGCCATCGTCGGCGGCGGCACGGTGCTGTGGTTCGTCGCCTTCCTCGCCCTGCTCCCCTTCCAGGGCAGCCTCTCGGCGCACGGCCACGGCACCTGGCCCTGGATCTGCCTCTCCGGTGGGCTGCTCGGCCTGATCGGCCTCTGGTACTGCCGCGCCCGGCGGGACGCGATCGCCCGCAGCCGCGCCGCCGAGGCCGCCGGAGCGGCCGAGCACGAGGCCGGCTAGCGGAGCGCGCGGCCCCGGCGCACCGTCGGACGCGGGGCCGGCGGCGACGGCCGGAACCCGGCCACCCGGTCGGACTGAATAGTCCTTTAGTAGCACGCATCGGACATAAGGCGCCCGTAGAGTCGGTGCCATGACGCAGCCTGCCCAACCAGCGGAAGAGCGGCCGACCGACCGAGACCGCCCGGACGGAGCACACCCCCTCGGCCTGCTGCCCGGCCGGCGCGGCGGCCTGACCGCCGCCGAGGTGGCCGAGCGGGTCGCGAAGGGCCAGGTCAACGACGTCCCCGTACGGTCCAGCCGGTCCACCAAGGAGATCGTCAGGGCCAACGTCTTCACCCGCTTCAACGCGATCATCGGCGTGATGTTCGGGATCATCCTGATCGTCGGTCCGATCCAGGACGGCCTGTTCGGCCTGGTCATCGTGGCCAACACGGCGATCGGCATCATCCAGGAGCTGCGCGCCAAGAAGACCCTGGACAGCCTGGCCCTGATCGGCGAGGCCCGCCCCCAGGTCCGCCGGGACGGCTCCGCCCGCCAGATCGGCGTCTCCGAGATCGTCCTCGACGACACCGTGCTGCTCGGCATCGGTGACAAGGTGATCGTCGACGGCGAGGTCACCGAGGCGGACGGCCTGGAGATCGACGAGTCGCTGCTCACCGGCGAACCCGACCCGGTCCTCAAGCAGCCCGGCGACCCGGTGATGTCCGGCAGCTTCGTGGTGGCCGGCGCCGGCGCGTTCACCGCCACCAAGGTCGGCCGCGAGGCCTACGCGGCCCAGCTGGCCGAGGAGGCCAGCAAGTTCACCCTGGTGAAGTCGGAGCTGCGCACCGGCATCGACAGCATCCTGCGGATCATCACCTACCTGCTGATCCCCACCGCCCTCGGCCTGATCATCAGCCAGCTGGCCGTCGAGGGCCGGGACTGGAAGGAGGCCGTGCGGCGCATGGTGGCCGGCATCGTGCCGATGGTCCCCGAGGGGCTGGTGCTGCTGACCTCGGTCGCCTTCGCGATCGGCGTGGTCCGGCTCGGCCGCAAGCAGTGCCTGGTCCAGGAGCTCCCGGCGATCGAGGGCCTGGCCCGGGTGGACACCGTCTGCCTGGACAAGACCGGCACCCTCACCGAGGGCGGCATGGACGTGGTCGACCTGCGGATGCTCTCGAACGGGGAGCCCGCCGCCGCCACCCCGGAGACCGTCCGGCACGCGCTGGCCGTGATGGCCGGCGCCGACGCCCGTCCCAACCCCTCCATGCAGGCGGTCATCGACGCCTACGGGCGCGGCGACGCCGGCACCGCCCCGGACCGCGACGGCTGGCGGGTGATCGAGGCGATGCCCTTCTCCTCCGCCCGCAAGTGGAGCGGCGTGCAGCTGCTGGAACCGCAGGGCGGCGAGGCCAGCTGGCTGCTCGGCGCGCCCGACGTGCTGCTGCCCGCCGGACACCCGGCCCTGGCCGAGGTCGACGAACTGGGCGCCCGGGGCCTGCGGGTGCTGCTGCTGGGCCGCACCCCCGTCCCGCTGGACTCCCCCGACCCGGCGGCCGACCTCACCCCGCTCGCCCTGGTGGTGCTCCAGCAGCGACTGCGCTCGGACGCCGCCGAAACCCTGCGCTACTTCGAGGGCCAGCGGGTCCGGGCCAAGGTCATCTCCGGCGACGCGGCGGTCTCGGTCGGCGCGGTCGCGGGCCACCTGGGCCTGCCCGGCGCCGACCACCCGCTGGACGCCCGCACCCTGCCCACCGACCCGGAGGAGCTCGCCGAGACCGCCGACCGGACCAGCGTCTTCGGCCGGGTCACCCCCCAGCAGAAGCGCCAACTGGTCGGGGCGCTGCAGTCCCGCGGCCACACCGTGGCGATGACCGGCGACGGCGTCAACGACGTGCTCGCGCTCAAGGACGCCGACATCGGCGTGGCGATGGGCACCGGCTCCGACGCCACCAAGGCCGTCGCCCAGATCGTGCTGCTGAACGACTCCTTCGCCTCGCTGCCGTCGGTGGTGGCCGAGGGCCGCCGGGTGATCGGCAACATCGAGCGGGTCGCTTCGCTCTTCCTGGTGAAGACCGTCTACTCCGTCCTGCTGGCCCTCCTGGTGATCTTCACCCACTCGCCGTACCCGTTCCTGCCCCGGCACTCCACCGTGCTGTCCTCGCTGACCATCGGCATCCCCGCCTTCTTCCTCGCGCTCGCCCCCAACAACGAGCGGGCCCGCACCGGCTTCGTGAAGCGCGTGCTGCGGCTCGCGATCCCCGGCGGCGCGATCGCCGGCACCGGCACCTTCGTCGCCTACACGCTCGCCCGCGCCGACCACGCGACCGACCTCAAGGCCGACACCAGCGTGGCCACCCTGACGCTCTTCCTGATCGCCATCTGGGTGCTCGCCATCGTCGCCCGCCCCTACAACTGGTGGCGCCTGCTGCTGATCGGCTCCATGGGCGGGGCCTTCGCCCTGGTCCTGCTGGTGCCCCCGCTGAAGACCTTCTTCGACCTCTCCCTGGTCGGCTTCCGCGATCCGCTGACGGGCGTCGCCATCGCGGTGGTCTGCGGCATCGCCCTGGAGATCGCCTGGCGCGTCATGAAGCGCCGCGGCACGGAGTGACGCGGCACGGAGTGACGCGTCCGCCGGTACGGGGCGGCGCGCCCTCGGCACGGAGCGGCGCGCGCCCCTCGGCGGCTTGCGTGACAAGGCCGTGCCCCCACCACGATGATGGGCACCGGGAGGGGGTGCCGAATGGCGCGCAAGGGTGGGGATCTGGAGGCGTTCGTCGCCTTCCTGGGCGGACTGCTGGCGGCCGGACTGGCCGGACTGGCGATGGCGGGTGTCGGCCTGGCCGTCCGGCCGACACCCGCGCTGCGGAGCGCCGCGCTGGTGACGCTCGGCGCGGTCTGGCTGACGGCCACCACCACCGTCTACTGGCGGCTGCGGGCGCGCACCCGCTGAACCCGGCGGGCGCCCGCGCGCGGACTCGGCCCCGCACGCGGGCGACTCGGCCCGCACGCCCCGGGCTCAGCCCTCGAAGTCGCGGGCGGCCGAGAGCTCGTAGGCGCGGTCCGGCTCGCTCAGGGCGGCCAGCACCTCGAAGCGGCGGTGCCACTGCCCGACCGACCAGGCCAGCCCGGCGGCGAGGCCCTCCGGGGTGGCCGCGTGCAGCAGACCGGGCACCGGCGGGACGTCGAACTCGTCGTCCTCGTCGCCGGCCTCGGCCAGCTCCGGGTCGTACGGCGGCTCCGGGCTGTCCGCCCCGGTGTCCCAGCGCCAGTCCACCGACGCCTCGCCGCCGTCCGGCCCGACGACCAGCAGTTCCTCGTGCTCCTCGTAGGCGACCGGGCAGCCGGGCAGCAGCTCCCGCACCACCGCCGGGACCCGGTGCAGCACGCCCTCGGAGAGCACCCGGCCGCCCGCCACCTCGCTGGCCAGCGACACGTGCAGCCGCTCGGCGAGGTCGGCGGCCAGCGCCGGGGCGACCGGCAGCAGCGGGTACGGGTGCAGCAGCTGGACCAGGTCGGGGGCGTCGGCGACGACCGCCTCGGTGGCGTCCACCACCACCGTGTGGGCCGGCCGGCGCCCGGTCTCCGGGTCCAGCGGGGGCAGCGCCCGCACCACGTCCAGCGGCTCGATCCGCTCGCGGTCCACCCGGGCCAGCGCGGTGTGGATGCCGTGCAGCTGGCGGTGGCCGACCTCGGCGTCCGGGTCGGTCATCCGGTCCAGCACCTCGTCCGGCCCGTGCGGCTCGGCGAGCAGCGCGGCCAGCGTGGTGCGCACCCCGAGCGCGTGCAGGAACTGCTCGTCCAGCGCGGTGCGGGCCTCGTCGTACAGCCCGCGCAGCAGCGGGTCGGCCCCGGCGGCGCGCAGGCCGGCCGGCTCGCGGCCCGCCAGCACCGGGTGGTCGCGCAGCCACCACGCGGTGTACGGCGGCAGGTCGGCGTACGAGCCGTCCGGCAGCAGGGTGCGCACCGGGGCGACCACGGCCTCCCGGTACGGCGGGCGGGCCAGCGCGGCGAGCGCCTGCGGCCAGGCGTCGTCGTCCACCAGGTCGAGGTCCCGCACGGCCAGCAGCTCGGCGGCCACCGGCGGGACGCCGACCGCCTCGTCGGCCTGGAGCGCCTCCAGCGCGTCCTCGGCCCACTCGGCGAGCCCGTCCGGCGCCTCGTCCAGCAGGCCGGTGGGGTGGCCGCCGGCCGCGCGGTCGGCCGGGACGGTGGGGTCGAGCCGCTCCAGGTCGTCCGGGTCGAGCACCACGTCCTCGGCCCGCACCAGCACGAAGCCGGCCAGCACGCCGACGGCGGCGAGCACCTCCGGCCCCCAGCGCTCCAGCAGCTCGTCGTCCACCCAGCCGGCGTCCTCCTCGCGGGCGAGCGCGGCGAACGGGCTGCCGGGCAGCACGAGTTCGCCGGCCCGGGCGGGCTCGCCCTCGTCGTCGAGCAGCGCCAGCCGGGCCAGCCACGGGTGGGCACCCGGCTCCGGGGCGGCGGCCTTCACCAACGCCAGGACGGCGTCGGCGAGTTCGAGCGCCGCGTCGAGGTCGTCCTCGGCCAGCTCGTAGGAACGGGCGACGGCGGCCCGCACCTCGGGGGTGTCCAGCACGCCGGCCGGGGTGGCGGTGCCGGCGCCGAGCTTGGCCAGCAGCGGGTGGGCGGCCTCGGGGTGGGCCAGGCGCAGGTCGAGCGCGGCGAGCGCGCCCGCGAGGGACTCGGGGTAGCCGGGGAAGGCCGCCCAGTCGGCGTCCTCGGAGGGCAGCAGGACGCGCCGCGGCCCGGTGACCGTCCGCCCGTCGGCGAGCGGGACGGGCAGCGCGCCGAGCGCCTCCGGGTCGGCCGCGCCGAGCGCCGCGTACAGGTTGCGCCACCAGGCGGGCTCGCGGTCCAGGCCGCCGAGCTGGTCCACCACCTCGGCCAGCGGCACCCGGCGCACGTTCAGCACCCGCAGCTCGGTGCGGCGCTCCAGTCCGGCCGGCAGCAGCCCGGGGAAGATCGGCGAGAGCGCCTCGACCACCGAGCCGTCCGCGCCCTCCAGCAGCGTCGCGTCCCGCGGCCGCAGGGCCGGCGTGCCCTCCTCGACCGGCGCCGGGTGCGGCAGGAACGGCGTGCCGGGCAGCCGGGAGAGCACCGCGGCGCGCAGCGCGTTGTCCAGCGCCCCCTGGCCGAGCGGGGCCGGGACGAGGCCGAGCGAGCCGAGGTCGGCGCCGCGGGCGCGCAGCAGATCGGCGTAGCTGTCGGCGGCGCGCTCGGTCAGGAAGTCGGCCAGCGGGCCGGGCGCGACGTGCCGGCGGGTGGAGTCCAGCGGGTAGGAGGCGATCAGCAGCGCGGGCAGGCCGACCGGCTCGTCGCTGGGGGTCGGCGCGTGCAGCACGGAGGCGATCCCGGGCCGCTGCGGGGCACCGTCCGGGCCGACCGGGACGGCCCAGGTCACCGTCCAGTACGGGCGGGCGCGCTCCTCGGTGGGCCGGTCGACCAGCAGCTCGGCGGAGAGCGTGCCGGAGGTGCCGGCGGTCTGCCAGACCGTCTGCCGCGGCCGGCCGCCCGCGTCGTCGGTGACGGTGACCTCGGTGACCCCGTCCGGGCGCGGCTCGGCGGCGTCCCGGGTGAGCGTCCGGGTGCCGTCCGGGGTCTCCACCACGACCTCGCGCAGACCGGGCAGGGTGAGCAGCAGCGCGTCGTCGATCCCGGCCAGCAGGCGGCGGGTCAGGTCCTCGGCGGCGGCGTCCCGCAGCGGCAGCACGACCACCGTGTCGTAGCCCTCGGGGGCCGGGCCGTCGGCCGCGAACGGCAGCCGCAGCAGCGGCACGTGGCCGTCCCGGCGGCGCAGTTCCTCGGCCAGCTCGGGCCGCTCCCCGGCCATTGCCCGCGCCTCGCCGAGCGACCAGCGCACGCCGCCGGTGGCGCTCAGCACGGCGGGCTCGTCGGTGACCGCGAGGACGGCGGCGAAGCCGACCCCGAACCGGCCGACGGCGGGCGCCTCACCGCGCTTGGAGGAGGCGCGCAGGGTCGACAGCGACTCGACGGCGGCCGCGTCCAGCGGGGCGCCGGTGTTGGCGGCGGCGAGCACGCCGTCGGCGAGGGTCAGCCGCAGCCGGCCGGGGCCGTGCCCGGCCCGGACCGCCGCGTCGGCCGCGTTCTGCGCCAACTCGACCACCAGGCGGTCCCGGTAGCCGCCGAGCGCCAGCTCCTCCTCGGCGTTGGCGTCCTCCCGGAACCGGGACGGCGAGGCGGCCCAGGCGTCCAGCACCCGCCGGCGCAGCGCGGCGCTCCCGAAGGGGTCCGCGAGGTGCTCGTCCGTGCCGCTGCCGATGATCCGAGGTTCCACTGGACCTGCCGCCTTCCGCTGCCCTGTTCGTCGTAGGGCATTCTTCCCTGCCCCACTGACTGCTCCCGACCACGGACCCCGCCGCCGACGGCCCGGGGACGACGCCGGCGGCGCACCTGACGGTTCCTCCGCCGGCCGTCCGACGGCCCGGGGGCTCCCCGACGGGCGGTGCCGCCGGGGCCGGCCACCGTCTGCGCCGAACCCGGAGACTCCGGCGGGTCGTTCATCTCCGGCGACCAGGCCCAGGGGGTGACCTCCGGCGGCTCCGGCGACTGCGCC
>NZ_JBEZUT010000042.1:0-37610 GCF_040636595.1 Kitasatospora sp. NPDC036755 | reverse complement strand
GGTCGCCGCCGCGGCGGCGCTGGCCGCGGCGGGCTTCGCGGCGCGCGGGCGGCGGGCGGTGCGGTAGCGGTGCGGAGCGGTGAGGTGAGGTGAGGTGCGGTGCGGTGCGTGGTGGAGGGCTGTGGGGTGGCGGGTTGTGAGGTGGTGGGGCGCGCGGCCGGTAGAGGTGCGCCCCGGGCGGGTGGTGCACTCCCGGGGCGCGGGGAGGAGGGGCGCGCGGGGCGTGTGGTGCGGACCTCGGGAAACGGATTTCAGGAGCACGCCCAGGACCGTGTAAAGTAGTCGATGTCGCCGAGGGAAACGGCCGGAAACAACCGGGAACCACGGTGACATCGCAGGTCAAGGGGCTATAGCTCAGTTGGTAGAGCGCTTGCATGGCATGCAAGAGGTCTGGGGTTCAATTCCCCATAGCTCCACAGCAGTCGAGAGCCGCCTCCCGGAAACGGGAGGCGGCTCTTCGCCGTTCTGCCCGCGCCACCGGTCGGAGCGCCCGGAATCCCGCTACCGTCGTGCCATGGCCGATCTGGAGCGAAGGCGGAACGAGGAACTGGCCCGGATACTCCACCAGCTCGGCTGGAGTCCGGAACGGCTCGCCCGCGAGGTGAGCCTCGCCCTGCCGCCGGGCCTCGCCATCAGCTCCACCGCCCCGTACAAGTGGCGCGATCGCGGCATGGTGCCGCGCAGCCCCCACGACCAGGCGGTCTGCGAGGTGCTCAGCCGCACCCTCGGCATCGCCGTCACCTACGAGCAGCTCTGGGGCCGGATGGGCGGCCACCGCGGCGCCAAGATCCTCTCGCCCCGGCTGCTCACCGACCCGTGGACCGCCGACACCGCCCAGACCGCGCTGCGCGAGGCCGCCACCGACGCCGGACCGGTGCGCCTCACCGACCTGTTCCGCGGCGCCGACCTCGACCAGGCCGCCGCCCGCCTCGACTCGCCGCCACCGCCGGTCGGCGGCGGCGAGGGCGCGCTGCGCGTCGAACCGGGGCTGGCTGGCGAACTCGGCCTGTCCTACCGCAGCAAGCAGAAGCTCGAACGGGCCTGCGGCGGCGGCCTCGTCCTCGGCCCCGTCCGGGCCGAACTCGCCATGCTGGCCAAGCTGCTGGAACTCGGCGCGTACGACGAACGGCTCGGCCGCGAGCTCTACGGCACCGCCAGCAGACTCGCCCGGCTGGCCGGCTGGGCCGGGTACGACCTCGGCCACGACGCGGCCGCGCAGCGCGCCTTCGTCGCCGCGCTGCGGGCCGCCCACGTCAGCGGCGACCCCCGCCTCGGGGTCGCGGTGCTCGGCGCGCTGGTCGTGCTCGCCACCCAGGGCACCGGCGGGCGCGGGCTGGACGCCGTCTCCGCGCTCGTGACCGCCCTGGACACCCACGGCGCCGCGCTCAGCCCCACGACCCGGGCCCGCCAGTACGGCCGGCTCGCCCGCGCGTACGGCCGCCGGGGCGAGGCCGAGCGGGCCGAGGCCGCCGCCGCCCGGGCCTTCGCCGAGCTGGACGGTCTGCCCGGCGCCGAGGAGACCCGGGCCGGGCTCGCCGGGATGGTGGGGGAGGGACGGCTGGCGCTCGGCCAGCACCGGCTGGCCAAGGTGCTGCTCGCCGAGGCCGTGGCCGGGCTCGGGCCGGGGCGGGCCCGTTCCAAGGCGCTGCTGATGGTGCGCCTCGCCGAGGCCCACCGCAGGCTCGGCGACCAGCGGGAGGCGGCCCGCACCGCCTCGCTGGCGCGCTCGCTCGCGGCGGGGATGCAGTCGGAGCGGCTGGCGAAGGCGCTGCGGGAGTTCGACGCGGTGGGGCGGGCGGCGGCGCGGTAGGGCGGGTGGCGGCGCGGTGGGGTGGGGCGGGTGGCGGCGCGGTGCGGTGGAGCGGGTGGCGGTGCACCCCGCAGCCCGCCGACCCGCTTGCGGTACCCTGAGCCCATGCGAACCGTGCGCCTGCTCCTTAGCCGGCCGCGCTGACCAGGACCGGCTGAGCCCTCGGGCGGTGCCGGAGTCGGCGTGGCGTCCCCTCCTGCGAGGGGATTTTTTGTTTTCCGCCCCCGACCCCGTCCCGGGCGGGGTCCACGGGCCGGCCGCCTGCGCGGTTCGCCAACCGACATCGATGGAGCTTGAAGGACCATGAGCGAGACGACCCCTGCGTCCGGCGCGGCCGAGACCGTGACCGAGCCGTTCCGGTACAGCGCCGCGCTGGCGGCCGAGATCGAGTCCCGCTGGCAGGACATCTGGGAGAAGGAGGGCACCTTCCACGCCCCCAACCCCACCGGTGCGCTGGCCGACCCGGCGGTCGGCGACGTCGCCGCGAAGCCGCACAGCTTCATCATGGACATGTTCCCGTACCCCTCGGGCGCGGGCCTGCACGTCGGCCACCCGCTGGGCTACATCGCCACCGACGTCTTCGCCCGCTACCAGCGGATGACCGGCCACAACGTGCTGCACACGCTGGGCTACGACGC
Organism: Kitasatospora sp. NPDC036755; assembly: GCF_040636595.1. Classification (NCBI taxonomy): domain Bacteria; kingdom Bacillati; phylum Actinomycetota; class Actinomycetes; order Kitasatosporales; family Streptomycetaceae; genus Kitasatospora; species Kitasatospora sp. NPDC036755. The sequence goes on along the minus strand of NZ_JBEZUT010000042.1, from coordinate 35,162 downwards.
CTTCGGCCTGCCCGCCGAGCAGTACGCGGTGCAGACCGGCACCCACCCGCGGGTCTCCACCGAGGCCAACATCGCCAACATGCGCCAGCAGCTGCGCCGGCTGGGCCTGGGACACGACCCGCGCCGCTCGATCTCCACGATCGACCCGGACTACTACCGCTGGACCCAGTGGATCTTCCTGCAGATCTTCAACTCCTGGTACGACGCGGACGCCCGCAAGGCCCGACCGATCACCGAGCTGGTCGCCGAGTTCGAGTCCGGCACGCGTGAGGTCCCGGGCGGGCGCGCCTGGGCCGAGCTGTCCGTCGCCGAGCGCGACGAGGTGCTGGGCGAGTACCGCCTGGCCTACTCCAAGGAGGTGCCGGTCAACTGGTGCCCGGGCCTGGGCACCGTGCTGGCCAACGAGGAGGTCACCGCGGACGGCCGCTCCGAGCGCGGCAACTTCCCGGTGTTCAAGTCCAACCTGCGCCAGTGGATGATGCGCATCACCGCGTACTCGGACCGGCTGATCGAGGACCTGGACCTGCTGGACTGGCCCGAGGCCATCAAGCTGCAGCAGCGCAACTGGATCGGGCGCTCCGAGGGCGCCCGGGTCGACTTCGCGGCCCCCGGCGACCGGAAGATCACCGTCTTCACCACCCGGCCCGACACCCTGTTCGGTGCCACCTACATGGTGCTGGCCCCCGAGCACGACCTGGTCGACCCGATCGTCCCCGCCGTCTGGCCCGAGGGCGTGCCCGCCGAGTGGACCGGCGGCGCCGCGACCCCCGCCGAGGCCGTCGCCGCCTACCGGGCCGCGGCCGCCGCCAAGTCGGACGTCGAGCGGCAGGTCGAGGCCAAGGTCAAGACCGGTGTCTTCACCGGCGCTTACGCCGTCAACCCGGTCAGCGGCGAGTCCGTGCCGGTGTTCATCGCCGACTACGTGCTGATGGGCTACGGCACCGGCGCCATCATGGCCGTCCCCGCCCACGACCACCGCGACTTCGCGTTCGCCCGCGCCTTCGCGCTGCCGATGCGCTGCGTCGTCCAGCCCACGGACGGCCGCGGCACCGACCCGGCCGAGTGGGACGACGCGTTCGGCACCTACGACTCCGTCATCGTCGACTCCGCCCGCTCCGAAGGCGACCTGTCGCTGAACGGGCTGAGCGTCGTCGACGCCAAGGCCGCCGTCACCGCCTGGCTGGCCGAGCGCGGCATCGGCGAGGGCACCGTCAACTACCGCCTGCGCGACTGGCTGTTCAGCCGCCAGCGGTACTGGGGCGAGCCCTTCCCGATCGTCTACGACGAGGACGGCGTCATGCACGCGCTGCCCGAGTCGATGCTGCCGGTCGAGGTCCCCGAGGTCGACGACTACTCGCCGCGCACCTTCGACGCGTACGACGCCGCCTCCTCGCCGGAGACCCCGCTGTCGCGCAACGAGGCCTGGGTCAACGTCGAACTGGACCTGGGCGACGGCGTCCGCAAGTACCGCCGCGAGACCAACACCATGCCCAACTGGGCCGGCTCCTGCTGGTACGAGCTGCGCTACGTCGACCCGGCGAACTCCGCGGCGGTCGTCGACCCGGCCAACGAGAAGTACTGGCTGGGCCCGACGGAGACCAAGCCTGCCGGTGGCGCCGACCTGTACGTCGGCGGCGCCGAGCACGCCGTCCTGCACCTGCTGTACGCGCGCTTCTGGCACAAGGTGCTGCACGACCTGGGCCACGTCTCGTCCGTCGAGCCGTTCCACAAGCTGTTCAACCAGGGCATGATCACCGCCGACGTCTACCGCGACGAGCGCGGCTTCCCGGTGCCCGCCGCCGAGGTCGAGGAGCGCGACGGCCAGTACTTCTGGCAGGGCGAGCCGGTCAAGCGCGAGGCCGGGAAGATGGGCAAGTCCCTGAAGAACGCCGTCGCGCCGGACGACATCGCCGACGAGTACGGCGCCGACACCCTGCGCCTGTACGAGATGTCGATGGGCCCGCTGGACGTCTCCCGCCCGTGGGACACCCGCGCCGTCGTCGGCTCGTACCGCTTCCTGCAGCGCCTGTGGCGCAACATCGTCTCGGAGACCACCGGCGAGCTGGTCGTCACCGACGAGGAGCCGGACGAGGCGACGCTGCGCGCCCTGCACAAGGCGATCGACGGCATCCGCGGCGACATGGCCGGACTGCGCTTCAACACGGCCGTCGCCAAGGCCATCGAGCTGAACAACTACCTGGTCAAGCGCGGCTCCACGCCGCGGACCGTGGCCGAGCAGCTGGTGCTGATGGTCGCGCCGCTGGCCCCGCACATCGCCGAGGAGCTGTGGCGCCGCCTGGGCCACGGCGACTCGCTGGCGCACACCGACTACCCGGTCGCCGACCCGGCGTACGTGGTGGACGAGACGGTGACCTGCGTGGTCCAGATCAAGGGCAAGGTCAAGGCGCGGCTGGAGGTCGCGCCGGGCATCTCGGACGCCGAGCTGGAGGCGCTGGCGCTGGCGGAGCCGGTGGTCGTCGCGGCGATCGGTGGGGCCGAGGTGCGGAAGGTGATCGCGCGGGCTCCGAAGCTGGTGAACATCGTCACCGGCTGAGTGCGGCTGTCGTTGCTTGTGCTCCCGCTGTCGCTCCCGCTGGTGGGGGAGTGAGCGCGGGAGTTCCGGCGAAGTGATCGGGCGGGTGTCCTCCGGGGCGCCCGCCCGGCGCCGTCTTGCTGCTGCTGCGCGGGTTCGGTGCGGGGAGTTCCCGGGCCTCCGCGGGCGGTGTCCGGGGCGGCCTCGCGGGCGGTGTCCGGGGCGGCCCGGGACCCTCGCGGGACCCTCGGGGAGATCCCGGATCTGACCCTGATCTCCGTTCGCGGAGGCCGCGCGGGCTGCCCCCGGGCGGCTTCCGGCGGCTACCGTGGAACCCTCGGCGATGCGGCCCGCGTTGGGCCCGGTGAGGGCCGGAAACGACGGCGGAAGGTGGCGCGCGATGGACGTGTTCGGCGTGATGATCGGCCTGGTCCTGCTCTTCGGGGTCGCGGTGATGGTCCTGGCCGTGGTCGGCACGGTGAAGGCCGCCAAGGCCGTCGGCGCCAAGATCGAGAAGCACGAGGCCGGCGCCCGTCGCGCCGTGGAGACCGCCGCCCTCAAGGCCAAGACGTACACCAAGGTCGGCCCGCCCGCGCAGATCGCCAACGTCCGGCTCGGCCTGCGGACCTCGCTCGACGGCACCCGGCAGGTGCTGGAGAGCGGGCTCGCGCAGGACGGCCAGCTCGGCGAGGCACTCGCCCTGCTCGGACGGCTCGACGCGCACGCCGCCGAGCTCGACGGCGAGCTGCGGATGCTGGAACGGGAGCCGGACACCGCGCGGATCGCCGCCAAGCTGCCGGAGCTGCGCGAGCGGGCGGAGCGGATCACCCACTCCGCGGAGACGATGCGCTGGGCGGCGCAGGACCGGATGCACCGCTTCGCGGACGACGAGCTGAGCCGGCTGAGCCAGGAGTGCGAGAGCGAGGCGGGGGCGCTGCGGCACTGGGATGTCGCGGGGGGTGCCGCTTCGGGTACTTCCGACGCCTCCTCGGGCGGCTCCGGTGCTTCGGGGGCCTCGGGTGGGCCGGCTGCTTCGGGTTCGGTCGGTTCGGTCGGTTCGGTCGGTTCGGCTGGTTCGGCTGGTTCCACCGGTTCCGCGCGGGCGGCCGGGAAGGCCGGGGGAGCGGTCCGGGCCGGGCTGACCGACGGGAAGGGGCGCCCGAGCGCGGAGGAACTGCTCGGGCTCGCCGATCCGCTGGCCAAGCTGGCACAGCGGCTGCGCAAGCCCTCGGCCGGGCCGTCGACGGGGCCCTCGGCGGGCTGAGCCGGCGGCCCGCCGCGAGACCTCCGCCCGGTGACCGCACCGGGCGCTGTCGTCCCGGACCGGCGGGGAGTAACCTCCGGCTCATGCCCTCCGACCTCGCGCTTGTCACCGATTCCACGGCCTATCTGCCGCAGGAGACCCTCGACCGGCACGGGATCACGGTCGTCCCGCTGAGCGTCGCGGTCGGCGACTCCGTGCTGAGCGAGGGCGTCGAGATCTCCCCGAAGGACGTCGCCGAGGCGCTGCGCGGCAAACAGCGGGTGACCACCTCCCGGCCGAACCCGGAGACCTTCGCCGCCGCCTACCGGGCGGCCGCCGAGGCCGGGGCGGAGGGCATCGTCTCGGTGCACATCTCCGGCGAACTGTCCGGCACCGTCGAGGCCGCCCGGCTCGCCGCCGCCGAGGCGCCCGTACCGGTGCGGGTGGTGGACAGCCGGCTGGTCGGGATGGCGCTCGGGTACGGGGTGCTGGCGGCGGCCGAGGCGATCGCGGCCGGGCAGGGCCTGGCGGAGGCGGCCGAGGCGGCCTCCGCGCGGGCGGCCGGGACCAGCGGGTTCTTCTACGTCGACACCCTGGAACACCTGCGCCGGGGCGGCCGGATCGGAGCGGCGCGGGCCCTGCTCGGCTCGGCCCTGGCGGTCAAGCCGCTGCTGCACCTGGACGGCGGACGGATCGAGCCGCTGGAGAAGGTGCGGACGGCGTCGCGGGCGATCGCGCGGCTGGAGGAGATCGCGGTCGAGCGGTCGGGGGAGCGGGAGGTCGACATCACCGTGCACCACCTGGCGGCCGAGGAACGGGCCGAACCGCTCGCGGAGCGGCTGCGGGCCCGGGTACCGGGGCTGCGGGAGCTGTACGTGGGAGAGGTGGGGGCGGTGATCGGCGCGCACGTCGGGCCGGGGCTGCTGGCGGTGGTGGTCGCGCCGCGCTGAGGGCGGGCGGCTGCGCCCGGGGCGATGTCGGGCGGCTGGGATCGGGTGGGCCGAATGTCAATCCAAAGCTCCACATCCCACTCGTGCGAGTGACACTTTTATCCACAACCCCCTGGTTATCCACAGGGTTTCGTTGATTTCCGCACGCTCGCCGGCGGACTCCTACCGTCCTCGGCATGACGACCATGGGCCTGGGCGCGGCGAAGCGCCATGCGATCGACGAGACGGCGCGGCTGCGGATGGCGGCGCTGCTTCCACCGGTCGACGAACCGGAACACGACCCGCTCGAGAGCCCCACCGAGGGCTCCTCAGGGACGCCTCCAGCCGCACTGGAGTCGCGCCGGGCGGCAGCGGCTGGGGCTGGGGCAGGGGCAGGGGCCTGGGCCGGGGCTGGGCCGCCGACGGGCGGCGCCGTGCCGTCGTCCCTGGAGGCGGGCGGTGCGGTGGATCCGGGCGCGGTTGCAGATCCGTCGGGGACCGGGGCTCGTCCGCGGTCCTCCTCCCTCCCCCCGCTCGCTTCGGCGCTGGCCCTCGATCGGCGGGCGGTGGCCGGCTTGGCCATCCTGCTGCTGTTCGCCGTCGGCTACGCCGTCCAGCACTTCTGGCTGGCCCGCCCGGAGACGGTCGCGGTGCCCGCGCTGGCCGCAGTCGCGGCACCTTCGGGGGCTGACCCCTCCGCTCCGCTCGCCTCGGTCTCCTCCGGTGCCCCCGGTTCGCCCGGCCCGCCCGGTGCCTCCGGTGCCTCCGGTACCTCCGCTTCCGAGGCCGTCGCCGGTACCGGCGCCGCCGTCGTGGTGGACATCGGCGGACGGGTCCACCTCCCCGGCCTGCACACCCTGCCCGGCGGCTCCCGGGTGGCCGACGCCCTGCGGGCTGCGGGCGGCCCACTGCCGGAGACGGACACCAGGAGCCTCAACCTGGCCCGCGTCCTGACGGACGGTGAGCAGATCCTGGTCGGTGAGCAGGTGCCCGCCCCCGCTCCGGCCGTCGGGAACGGCAACGGGAACGGGCCTCCTGGCCCCGCCGCGCCCCGGGCACCCGTCAGTCTCAACCGCGCCACGCTCGAACAGCTCGACACCCTCCCGGGGGTCGGTCCCACCCTCGCCCAGCGCATCCTCGCCTACCGGGCCTCGCACGGGTCCTTCCGCTCCCTCGACCAGCTCCGTCAGGTCAGCGGCATCGGCGCCCGGACGTACGCGGAGCTCCGGCCGCTGCTCACCCTCTGACACCTCCGCCGCTGTGGTCCCCGTCCGCCTTCCCGCTTCCGAAAGGAGGTACCGCCATGGCCGCCGTCACCGCACGGGTCGGTCCGGGCGCCGCGCCCCGGTCCCCGGGCGCCGACTTCCGGCTGTTGCTGCCCGCCGTCTCGGCCTGGGCTGTCACGGCGGCGCTCCTGCGGCTGGAGCCGGGGTACGAGACTCCCCTCCTCGCCGCGGCGGGCATCGCCGTGGTCGTGGCCGTCCTGCTGCTCGCCAGGCCGGGGGTTCCGCGCCGGCACGGTCCTGCGGCGACGCTGGCGGCCGTCCTGCTCACCGCCGCGGCCGCCGCGATCGCCACCCCACTGCACACCGCCGACCTCCATCGGGGGCCGCTGCCGGAGCTCGCCCGGGCGTCCGCGGCCGCCGGGCCGCGCGCGCCGGGCACGCCCTCCCCGGTGGTGGAGGCGGAGCTGACCGTCGCGGGGGACCCGAAGACCCACACCTCCCGGGGCGGCACCATCGGCGGGCAGACCCTCCTCACCGTGGACGCGGTGGCCGACCGCGTCACCGTGCTCCCGGGCGGACGGAGCGTCCACACCCGCACGCCGGTGACCGTCCTGGCCCGAGGGGCGGACGGCGAGCCCTGGCAACGGGTGCTCCCGTCCCAGCGGTTGGCCGTGGAGGCCGAGGTGCGGCCGGAGGGGGAGGGGCACGGCGGGGAGTCCGCCGCGTTGCTGGTCGTGCACGGGGAGCCCCGGCAGCTGACGCCGCCGAGCCTGCCGCAGCGCATCGCCGGCCGGCTGCGCGAAGGCCTGCGCACGGCCACCGACGGCCTGTCCCTGGACGTGCGCGGACTGCTCCCCGGGCTGGTCGTCGGTGACACCTCGCGGCTGCCCGACGACCTCGACGACGCCTTCCGGGCCACCGACCTGGTCCACCTGGTGGCGGTCAGCGGGGCCAACCTGGCGATCGTCCTCGGTGCGCTGCTGGGCGCGCCCGGGCAGGCCGGCACCCCGGAGCGGCGCGGGCTGGCCGCGGCGCTCGGGCTGTCGCTGCGGACCGGCGCGCTGCTCGGCACCGCGCTGACACTGGCCTTCGTCACCGTCTGCAGGCCCGAGCCCAGCGTGCTGCGGGCGGCCGGTACGGGGCTGATCGGCATACTGGCCCTGGCCACCGGCCGGCCCCGCCGGGCGGTGCCCGCGCTCGCCGGGGCCGTCCTGGTGCTGGTCCTGCTCGATCCGTTCCTGGCGCGCTCGTTCGGCTTCCTGCTGTCGGTGCTCGCCACCACCGGACTGCTCGTCCTCGGCCCGCACTGGGCGGAGGCCCTGCGGGCCCGCCGCTGGCCGCACCACCTGGCGGGCGCGCTCGCGGCAGCGGCGGCCGCCCAGGCGCTGTGCGCGCCGGTGACGGTGGTGCTGTCCGGGCACGTCAGCCTGGTCGGCATCCCCTGCAACCTGCTGGCCGAGCCGGCCGTGGCCCCGGCGACTTTGCTCGGCTTCGGGGTGCTCGTCCTGCACCCGTTCCTTCCGGCCCTGGCCGGCCTGCTCGCGGAACCGGCCGGGGTGCCGGTCGGCTGGCTCGCCCTGGTGGCGCGTCGCGGTGCCGAGGTGCCGGGAGGTCAACTGGGTTGGCCGGGCGGGTGGTTCGGGACGGCGACGGTCGCCCTGGGGGTCCTGGCGGCTTGCTGGGCGGCGCCGCTGCTGTTGCCCCGACGGCCGGCGTCGGGTGGTTCGCAGCCAGGCGGTTCGGTACTGCGTGCTCCGGTACCACGTGCTCCGACGCCATGTGCTCCGGTGCCACGTGCTCCGGAACCGGGGCGCGCCGGGCGGCGCTGGGTGCGGGCCCTGGTGACCGGGGCGCTGACGGCGGTCCTGCTGGCCGTGCTGCTGCGCCCGCCGCAGCTCGCCCGGGTCGCCACCGGCTGGCCACCACCGGGGTGGCGACTGGTGATGTGCGACGTCGGGCAGGGAGACATGCTGGCCCTGGCGACGGGGGAGCCGGACAGCGCGGTGGTGATCGACGCCGGGCCGGACCCGAACGCCGCGGACAGGTGCCTGCGCGACCTCGGCGTCACGAAGGTCCCCTTACTGCTGCTGACGCACTTCCACGCCGACCACGTCGAGGGCGTGCCGGGGGTGCTGAGGGGGCGCAGGGTCGGAGCGGTCCAGGGAACCACGCTGGACGACCCGCCGGGCGAGGCGGCCCGGGTGGCGGGTTGGGCCGCAGGCGTCGGGCACCCGCTGACGAGAGTCGGCCAGGGCGAACGGCGGTCAGCCGGCCGGGAGTTGGCCTGGGAGGTGGTCTGGCCCGTCCCCGGCGCGGCCGCGGAGGCGCCGGGCCCGAACAACGCGAGCGTCGCACTGATGGTGACACTGACAGGAGGACTACGGATGGCACTGCTCGGAGATCTCGAACCGCAGGCCCAGTCGGCGCTGCTGGGCCGGGTGGGGAAGGCCGACGTCGTGAAGGTGGCGCACCACGGATCGGCCCATCAGGACTGGGATCTGGCGGCCGTGCTGCGGCCCCGACTGGCCCTGATCTCCTGCGGCGAGGGCAACTCGTACGGCCACCCGTCCCCGAGGACGGTCGACCACCTGCGCGCACTCGGCGCCACCGTCCTGCGCACCGACCGGGAGGGGGACATCGCGGTGACGGGTGACTCCCCGGCCACCCTCGGCGCGGCCGTCCACGCCCAGCCCACCCGTGCCGCCCACCACGCGCGGGCCCATCGGGGGACCAGCGGGGTCGGCCGGATCAGTGGGGGTGGCGGGGACGGGCCCGCCGTCCCCGCCACCCGATCCACCGCCGCCACCCGCCCTGGGCAGACCCCGGCCGTCCCGCGAGCCCCGCCCGCGTGACCCGTCCGACCCGCCGCACTCTCCTCCTCCCACCAACCACGTGGGGCAGGGAATGGGGTAGGGGGTTGTGGGAGGAGTGGAGAGGTGCGGGGTGCGGGGTGCGGGTGCGGGGCCAGCAGAAACGTTCCGGCGCGCTCCGGGCAGGCCCGGAGCGCGCCGGAGAACCGGAGAACCCGAGAAGAAGCCACAAGCATGGGCATCCCGCCGCGGCCGGGCGGGTGAGCTCGCGCATTCGGCGAACTCGTGGTCGGCGATCGTTCGTCTCACCCCGCCCTACCGTCTACCCGGCGTGAGTCCGTTCTCGTAGGCGATGATCGCCAGGTGGACGCGGTCCCGAGCCTCGAGCTTGGCGAACAGGCGCGCGACATGGGTCTTCGCCGTCGCCGCGCTGATCACCAACCGCTCGGCTATCTCACCGTTCGACAGCCCCTGTCCGACCAGTGCCAGCACCTCGCGCTCCCGGTCGGTGATCTCCGCGAGGAGACGCGAGCCCGCGTCGGGCTCGGTGTCCGGTACGGGGGGTGCCGGGGGTGCGGGGGCCGCGGGGGTGGCGGAGGTTCCGGCGAAGTCGGCGATCAGCCGTCGGGTGACGCTCGGCGCGATCAACGCGTCGCCGGCCGCCACCACGCGGATCGCGTCCAGGATCGCGTCCAGGGCCATGCTCTTGAGCAGGAATCCGCTGGCGCCGGCGCGCAGGGCACCGTAGACGTACTCGTCGTCGTCGAAGGTCGTCAGCACCAGTACCTTGGGCGGGTCCGGCTCGGCGGTCGCCCGCCGGGTCGCCTCGATCCCGTCCATGCCCGGCATCCGGATGTCCATCACCACGACGTCCGGCCGCAGTTCGCGCACCAGGCGCACCGCCTCGTGGCCGTCGCCGGCCTCGCCGACCACCTCCAGGTCGGCGGTGCCGCCGATCAGGATCCCGAGCCCGACCAGCATCAGCGGCTGGTCGTCGACCAGCAGTACCCGCACGCTCATGCCGGGAGCCTCGCCGTCACCCGGAATCCGCCCTCCGGCCGCCGGTCGGCGCTGAACTGGCCGGACAGCAGCGACACCCGCTCGCGCATGCCGAGCAGGCCGAAGCCGCTTCCGCCGGGCGCCGCCGAGTGCCTGGGTCGGCCCAGCCCGCCGGGACCGCCGTCCCCGTCGTCCACCACCTCGATCGTCACACCCTCCGGCTCGTAACCCACCGCGACCCGGCACGTCCGCGCACCGGAATGCCGCACCACGTTCGTCAGCGACTCCTGGATGATCCGGAACGCCGACAGTTCGATCTCCGGCGCCAGCGGACGGCGCTCGCCCCGCCAGGCCAATTGGACCCGCACCCCGGCGTCAGCCGTGCGTTCGGCGAGCCCCGGGACATCGGCCAGGCTGCCGGCCGGCGCCAGCGGAGCGGCCTGCGGCATGGCGGCGTCCGGCTCGGCGCGGCGCAGCGCCCCGAGCATGCGCTGCAGTTCGAGCAGTGTCTGGCGGCTGGTGGTCTCGATGCCGGTCAGCGCCTGCCGCGTCTGCTCGGGCTTGGTGTCCACGACCCGCGCCGCCGCTCCCGACAGCACGGTGATGATGCCGATGCTGTGCGCGACGCTGTCGTGCAGTTCGCGGGCGATCCGCAGCCGCTCGGTGACGACGGCGCGGGCCGCCCTCTGCTCGTGCAGGGCTTCGAGGTATTCGCGGCGTTTGCGGTACACGCCCCCGATAGCCCAGGCGACCGCGAGCCACGACGCGTACTGCCCGGCCCACAGGGCCGCGTCGCGGACGGAGCCCTCGGGGTTGACGTGGGTGAAGTTGACGAACGCGGTCGCGACGGCCGCGACGGAGCCGACGGCGGCAGCCTTCGGCCGCCGGACGGCGAGATACCCGCCCAAGGCGATGAGCAGGACGAACACGATCAAGGGTCGCGCGCCAAAGATGTCGCCGAGGGCTGCTTCGCCCAGAACCGTCGCGAAGACTGCCGTCGGCAGACGGTGCACCAGCAGAACCGGAAGGGCGAGCACGACGCTCAGACCGGTCGTCTGGAAGGGCCCGAGGCCGGGAAACCAGAACGGGCTGTCGAAGTGCCTGGCCTCAGGGATCGGCATCGTGAAGCAGAGCATCAGCGCGTAGAAGCAGGCGGTGGCCGACACCACGGCCTGTGACCTCAGCCAGGTCACGCGCTTCGATGTCGGGAGACGCTGGAGGTGCTCTTCCATGCGGAGATCGTATTCAGCGGCGTCGGCTCCGCGCGTCGCCCCGGGGATGTACGCGGGGTACACCCCCGGGGCGACGGCCCGGGGAACGGTGACATCCGCCGGCCGACGCGGCGGATCACGCCCTGTTCGTAGGTTCGTGGACATGACGAATACGCCGATGATCGACGTCCGCGAGGCGACGAAGAAATACGATGACGGCCCGCCCGTGCTGACCGGTGTGAACTTGTCCGTGGCGTCCGGTGATTGCGTGGCGATCCTGGGCCATTCCGGCAGCGGGAAGTCCACGCTGCTGAACCTGATCGCCGGTTTGGACAAGCCCTCCAGCGGCAGTGTCACTGTCGACGGCACGCGCGTCGATCAGCTCGGTGAGGCCGGATCGGCGAAGTTCCGCCGGGCCTCGATCGGCATGGTCTTCCAGTTCTTCAATCTGCTCGACGATCTGACCGTGCTGGACAACGTCATGGTTCCGGCGCAGCTGGCCGGGATGGGCAGGGGTGAGGCGAAGCGCCGGGCCGTCGAGCTGCTCGGCTCGCTGGGGATAGAGCGGCATGCCGGGGCCTATCCGCAGCGGCTGTCCGGTGGCCAGCGGCAGCGGGTGGCGGTGGCCAGGGCCCTGATGAACAGGCCGGCGGTGCTGCTGGCCGACGAGCCGACCGGCGCGCTGGACTCGAGCTCGGTCGAGGACGTGCGCCGGCTGCTGCTGGACCTGAACGCCGAGGGCCAGACCATCCTGTTGGTGACCCACGACATCCAGCTGGCCGCCACCACCGCGCACCGCACCGTCGAGTTGGTGGACGGTGCGGTCGTGCGGGACGTCGTCAACGGCGGCAGCGGTGCCGGCCCGGCCGCCCACCCGCGGCCGACCCGTCCGGCGGGAGCGGTCGGATGACGCTGCGCAAGCCGCCGATGCCCTGGCGCCTCTTCGAGGCCGGATTCCACGTCATGGCCCGCGTGCTCCCGGCGGTGAGCCGGTGAGCGCGCTCGGCAAGGTCGTACGGTCCGGCGTGGGCCGGCGTCGGGTGCAGTCCCTCGTCATGGTGGTGACGACGTGCACCGCTGTGATGTCGTCAGTGCTCTCCCTCGGCCTGCTCACCGCCGTGCAGGCCCCGTTCGATCACGCTTTCGACACCCGGAACGGGGCGCACCTGGCGGTCCAGTTCGACGGTTCGAAGGTCACGGCCGCGCAGACCGCCGCCACCGCGCACGCCGCCGGTGTCACCGAGGCGGCCGGGCCGTACCCGATCGCCGCCGCGTTGGACACGGCCGTCGGCACCGACTGCCCTGTGACCGATTGGGCCGGTCACGACAACCATCCGGTCACCGTCACCACCCGGCCCGACCTGGCCAGCACCTCCGGGATGGACCAGCTGCTGCTGACCCACGGGCGCTGGCCGACCGGCCCGGGCGAGATCGCCCTGCCGGCGAACAACTACGCCGACGCCTGCTTCGGCTCTTCGGTGGTGTTCTCCTCCCTGCCGGGCAAGCCGTCGTTCAAGGTCGTCGGCTTCGCCAACTCGGTGACCAACAGTGCGACCGGCTTCGCCACCGCCGACGGTTTCGCGCGGCTGACCGCTGCCGGGGCCAGAACCGACGAGCAGATGCTCTACCGGTTCGCCGAGGCCGGGACCGACGCCGACATCGCCACCGGCAAGCAGGCGGTGGCCGCCGCCGTGCCGGCCGGCGCGGTCGTGGACGGACAGTCGTATCTGACCGCGGAACAGCAGGTGACCGGCAACGCCAAGGCCTTCGTGCCGTTCCTGGTCGCCTTCGGAATCCTCGGGCTGGTCCTGTCCGTGCTGATCATCGCGATCGTGGTCAGCGGCGCGGTGGCCTCGGGAGTCCGGCGCATCGGGATTCTGAAGTCATTGGGCTTCACCCCTTCGCAGGTGACCCGCGCCTACACCGCGCAGGCCGTGATCCCGGCGACGCTCGGCGTGGTGCTCGGCACGGTCTTCGGCAATCTCCTGGCCATGCCGATCCTGGGCGAGGCCGGCAAGCAGCTCGGCGCGGGCAGTGCCGCGATTCCGTCGTGGGTCAGCGCCGTGGTGTCGCTGGGCACCTTGCTGATCGTCGGCGTCACGGCTTCGGTCCCGGCGTTGCGGGCCGGCCGGATGCCGGCGGTTCAGGCCCTGGTGGTCGGGCGCGCCCCGAAGGCCGGGCGCGGTCGGACCGTGCAGCGTCTGGCCTCGCGGCTGCCGCTGCCCCGGGCCGTGTCGCTGGGGCTGGCCCAGCCCTTCGCCCGGCCGGCCCGGGCCGTACTGGTCGGTGCGGCGGTGCTGCTCGGCACGGTCGGCGTCACCTTCGCGGTGGGGATGGGGACCGCGTTCAGCAAGTACCAGGTCACTTCTATGAGTTCGGGCTTCAATGTCGCGGCGAGGATCGTGATACCCACAGCCGACGTGGGCGAGCCTTGGGGCCTCTACGGCCCCAACGATCCGCGCCACGCGGACCTGGATGTCGCGAAGGTGGCCGACGCGCTCGCCAGGATCCCGGGCACGAAGGCCGCGTTCGGCTGGGGCGACAGCGGGGCGACCATGGTCGGCGCGCCGATCGGCGGCGAACCGCCGGCCGTGTACACGGTCAGCGGCGACTTCTCCTGGACGAACATGGAGCTGCTGTCCGGTCGCTGGTACTCGGTGCCTGGCGAGGCCGTGGTCGGCGACAAACTGGCCTCGGCGATGGGGATCCACGTCGGTGACGACATCACCGTGGTGCAGCAGAACAAGCGACTGTCACTGAAGGTCGTCGGCATCAACTTCGACACCCGTGGGACCGACTACACGGCCATGACGGATGCGGCCACCTTCACCGCCGCCGGACTGACCCCGCACATCGACCAGTTCAACGTCGAGCTGGCCTCGAACGTCAGCGGAAAGGACTGGTCCACCTCGGCCGCCGCCGCGCTGACCCCGCTGAACGCCTCGGTCCAGACGAATTCGTCCGACAAGAACCTCGTAGTGATCATCATGGGCGCCCTGGTGGCGGTCTTCACGCTGATGTTGACCGCGGTCGCCGCGGTCGGGGTGCTGAGCATGGTCGTGCAGGACACCCGGGAGCGGATCCATGACATGGGAATCTTCAAGGCCCTCGGGATGACGCCCGGACAGACCATCACGATGGTTCTGACCTCGGCGACACTCACCGGCCTGATCGCCGGACTCATCGGGGTGCCGCTCGGGGTCGTGGTGGAGAAGGCGACACAGTCCCCGATGGGGAACGCGATCGGCCGGCACCTGCCACCGAGCGTGACCCACGTCTACACCCCCGGGCTGCTCCTTCCGCTGCTGGCCGCCGGGGTCGTGATCGCCCTGCTCGGGGCAGCGCTGCCGGCCGGCTGGGCGGCACGGTCCCGGACCGCCAACGCGCTGCGGACCGAGTAGGACCGAGCAGGACCGAGCAGGACCGAGTAGGACCGGGCCGAGCCGTCGGCCGCCGCACTCACGGGCGGCCGGGCGATGGCAGGGGCCGGCTCGCCGTGGTGGTCGAGCCGGCCCCTGAGGGGGCGGGGGAGGCGCGGGGTGGCGGGCGCGCAGCGCCTCAGGCCTCCTCGCGCCAGCCCTCGTAGCCGGAGACGAGGGTGTCGAGGGCGTGCAGCAGTGCCGGGGTCCAGCCGTTCTCCGGGGCCTCGGCGACGACCAGCCACTGGGCGTCCTCGGCGTCGTCCTCGCCCGCGAGCGCGTCGCGGACGACTTCGAGTTCGCCGAGGTCGGGCTGGGTGGCGCCGAGCTCCTCGGCGGCCTCTTCGGCGGTGTCACGGTCGGGCAGGACGAGCAGTTGCCGGGCGTACGGGTCGTCGACGTCCGGGAGGTCGGTGGTGGGGTTCTCGCTCACCCGGCCATTGTCCAGGTCGGGCCGCCCGCTCCGTCGGGCGGGAGTGCCCGCGGTCTGTCGGGAGTGTCGGCGGCCCGTGGGATGCTGGTAGGCGATGGCCAGGAAGAGTGCACCCGACGACCTGCTCGCCCCGCTGACCCTCGCGGTCGGCCAGGAGGAGCTGCTGCTGGACCGCGCGGTCGCCCAGGTGGTGGCGGCGGCGAAGGCGGCGGACCCGGACACCGACGTGCGGGACCTCCCACCCGGCGGCTTGCAGCCCGGCGGCCTGGCCGAGCTGACCACGCCGTCGCTGTTCGCCGAGCGCAAGGTGATCGTGGTCCGGGCCGCGCAGGACCTCTCCGCCGAGTCGGTGAAGGAGGTCAAGGCGTACATCGAGGCGCCGGCCGACGAGGTGATCGTCGTGCTGGTGCACGCCGGCGGCGCCAAGGGCAAGGGCCTGCTGGACGCCGGGCGCAAGGCCGGCGGGCGCGAGGTGGCCTGCGCCAAGCTGGCCAAGGCGAACGAGCGGCTGGCCTTCGTCAAGGGCGAGTTCCGCACCCTGGGCCGCTCGGCGACCCCGGAGGCCTGCCAGGCCCTGCTGGACGCGCTCGGCAGCGATCTGCGCGAGCTGGCCGCCGCGTGCAGCCAGCTGACCTCGGACGTCGAGGGCACGATCGACGAGTCGGTGGTGGCCCGCTACTACAGCGGCCGGGCCGAGGCGACCGGCTTCGAGGTGGCCGACCTGGCCGTCACCGGCCGGGCCGCGGAGGCGCTGGAACGGCTGCGCTGGGCGCTGGCCGTCGGCCAGCCGCCGACCGGCATCACCTACGCGCTGGCCTCCGGCGTGCGCAGCATCGGCCGGTTGGCGAGCGTCGGGCGGAACATGCGCCCGGCCGACCTGGCCCGCGAACTCGGCATGCCGCCGTGGAAGGTCGACCGGGTCCGTCAGCAGATGCGCGGCTGGACGGGCGACGGGGTGGCCACCGCGCTGACCGCGATCGCCCAGGCCGACGCCGCCGTCAAGGGCGGCTCGGACGACCCGGCGTTCGCCCTGGAGCGCGCGGTGGTCGCCGTCGCCCGGGCCGCCCGGGCCGGTTCCCGGCCCGCGTACTGAGCCGGCGCGAGCCGCCCCGGGGCCCTACTTCCTCATCGCCCGGAGGGCGTCCTGGGCGTCGGACTGGAGGGCGCCGCGCAGCTCGTCTTTGGACGGCGGCTTGCCCTTCCCCTGGGTGTAGCTGGCCGTGTAGTTGATGTAGTACGTCATCCCGCCGTCGCGGACGTCCAGTTCGGCGTAGACGCTGTGGTACTGGTCCGAGCCGTCGTCCTTGTACAGGTAGTACGCCTCCTCGCCGAGCCCCGCGACGTCGGTGACCTGGTAGCCG
The DNA here is from genome assembly GCF_040636595.1 of Kitasatospora sp. NPDC036755. Lineage (NCBI taxonomy): Bacteria > Bacillati > Actinomycetota > Actinomycetes > Kitasatosporales > Streptomycetaceae > Kitasatospora > Kitasatospora sp. NPDC036755. The sequence continues at coordinate 18,998 of NZ_JBEZUT010000042.1, read as the reverse complement.
CGCCCCCGGTAGAGCTCCTTGTTGGCCTCCTGCTCGGGCGCCGGGTTGATCGCCTTGTGGAGGTCGGTGCGGAAGAACAGGGAGGCGTACTCGCTGTCGTTGTTGCCGCCGGTGCGCTTGAGCGACATCGAGCAGCTCATGCTGTCCAGGGCCGGGTGCCGGTCGGAGTGGTGGGTCGGCGCGGAGGTGTCCGAGACGGAGTACGTCTGGAGGATCTTCGCGGGCTTCCCGGTGGTGCAGAAGTCGTCGGAGAGGTGGTAGCCGTTCAGGCCGCGCGGTGAGGACTCGCTGCTGACCAGTCCGGGGACGGCCAGGACGGCGGCGGTCCAGCCGGCCGAGACGATTACCGCGCCGACGAAGGCCCAGACGGCGTTGCGCCGCAGGTTCCCGGCGTTCCTGGGGGCCGGCCCGGTGGACACCGGGCCGGGAGCCGTACCGGGAGCCGTGCCGGGCGCGGTGGGCAGCCCCGGCGGCGGGCCGAAACCGGCCGCGCCCGTGGGGCCCGTGGGGCCCGGCGCGCCCATGGGGCCCGCGGCGCCCGGCAGGTGGTGCGCGCCTGGGCCCGGCGGCTGCTGCGGGAAGCCGTACCCCGGCCCGTTCGGTACCGGCGGTGGTGGTGGCGGTGGCGTCGTCATGGAGGTCCCCCCTGGGCCTGGCGCCGGGATGCTCCCCGCATCCCGCTCGGACCCGACCGACCATAGCGGCCGGACCGCGGAACGCGACAGGCGCCGCAGCGGGCCTCGGGGAAGAGGCCGGCTGCGGCGCCTGCCGCACTGCTTCGTTGCACCGCACCCGCGTGGCGAACGCAGGCCGCGTGCGGTGCGAGTCTCGCGCGCCTCGGGGGTCCGGGTAGAGGGCCGGGTCGTCCCGAAGCGGTGGGGGCACAGCCCCCGGGGGGCGTCAGGCCTGGGCGGCCGCGTTGACGCGCTTGGTGATGGCCGACTTCTTGTTGGCGGCCTGGTTGGCGTGGATGACGCCCTTGCTCACGGCCTTGTCCAGCGCCTTGGAGGCGGCGCGGGCCAGCTCGGTGGCCTTCTCGGTCTCGCCGGCGGCAGCGGCCTCACGGGCCTTGCGCAGGGCGGTCTTCAGCGAGGACTTGACGGCCTTGTTGCGCAGGCGCGCCTTCTCGTTGGTCTTGTTGCGCTTGATCTGGGACTTGATGTTCGCCACGAAGGAGCCTCAGTCTGTCTGAAAGTTGCTGAACGGGGTTGCACCCGGTGGCCGTCGGTCCGGCTGAGAGGGCAGGCCGAGGCCAGGTGCAGCAGCCCACGCTACCAGGGGCCCGCTGCCCGTCCCAAACCGGAGGGGGCCCCGTCCGGCGGACGACGGCCCGGGAGCGGAACGGCACCCATGGCGTGTCTAGGCGCTCAGCACCGGCTCCCCGTAGTGCTCGACCTCCGGGAACGGCCGGTAGAAGTGGTGCAGCAGTTCCCGCCAGCGCCGGTACTCGGCCGAGCCGCGGAACCCCTCGGTGTGGTCGGCGAGCGTCTCCCACTCCACCTGGAGCAGGAAGCGCGAGCCGCGCCCCTCGTCCAGGCACCGCCGCAGTGCCAGCGAGCGGAATCCGGGCCGGCCGGCGATCAGCGGGCGGGCCTCGGCGAAGGCCGCGAGGAACTCCTCCTCGCGGCCGGGCAGGACGTCGAGCAGTGCGCTTTCCAGGATCATGGGAGGCCATCCTGGAGCCGTGCCCCGGCGGGCGGAAGCCCCCGGAGAGTCCCGGACGGCGCCCCCGGCCGCGGTCGTGGGAGGATGGGAGGAACTATTTCGATCGGACGAGACTGTCCGGTCCCCGGGAAAACCGGTCAGCGATGACCAGGACACCCCCGGCCCCGGACCAACGGAGAATCGGACCAAGGTGCCCGCGACCCCCAGCAATGTGCCAGAGCCCAGCCGTACCGACCCGGCGCTGATCCGCAACTTCTGCATCATCGCCCACATCGACCACGGCAAGTCGACGCTCGCAGACCGGATGCTGCAGATCACCGGCGTCGTCGACCCCCGGCAGATGCGTGCCCAGTACCTCGACCGCATGGACATCGAGCGTGAGCGCGGCATCACCATCAAGTCGCAGGCGGTCCGCCTCCCGTGGGCGCCGAAGACCGGGCCGAACGCCGGGACGACGCACATCCTCAACATGATCGACACCCCCGGTCACGTGGACTTCACGTACGAGGTGTCCCGTTCCCTCGCCGCGTGCGAGGGCACCATCCTGGTGGTCGACGCGGCCCAGGGCATCGAGGCGCAGACCCTCGCCAACCTGTACCTGGCGCTGGAGAACGACCTCACGATCATCCCGGTCCTCAACAAGATCGACCTGCCGGCCGCCCAGCCGGAGAAGTACGCGGCCGAGATCGCCCACATCATCGGCTGCGACCCCTCCGACGTGCTCCAGGTCAGCGCCAAGACCGGTCTGGGCGTCGAGGACCTCCTCGACCACATCGTCAACACCATCCCGGCCCCGGTCGGCGTCAAGGACGCCCCGGCCCGCGCGATGATCTTCGACTCGGTGTACGACGCCTACCGCGGCGTGGTCACCTACGTCCGTGTCGTGGACGGCCAGCTGACCAAGCGCGAGCGCATCGCGATGATGTCGACCGGCGCCACCCACGAGCTGCTGGAGATCGGCGTCATCTCGCCCGAGCCGAAGGTCGCCGACGGCCTCGGCGTCGGCGAGGTGGGCTACATCATCACCGGTGTGAAGGACGTCCGGCAGTCCAAGGTCGGTGACACGATCACCTCGATGCACAAGGGCGCCACCGAGCCGCTCGGCGGCTACAAGGACCCGCGCCCGATGGTGTTCTCCGGTCTCTACCCGCTGGACGGCTCGGACTACCCGCTGCTGCGCGACGCCCTGGACAAGCTGCGGCTCAACGACGCCGCCCTGGTGTACGAGCCGGAGACCTCGGTCGCGCTCGGCTTCGGCTACCGCTGCGGCTTCCTCGGCCTGCTGCACCTGGAGATCATCCGGGAGCGCCTGGAGCGCGAGTTCAACCTCGACCTGATCTCCACCGCCCCCAACGTGATCTACCGGGTGATCATGGAGGACGGCAGCGAGCACACCGTCACCAACCCGAGCGAGTTCCCGGCCGGCAAGATTGCCGAGGTGTACGAGCCGGTCGTGCGCGGCACCATCCTCGCGCCCAACGAGTTCGTCGGCGCGATCATGGAGCTCTGCCAGTCCCGCCGCGGCAACCTCCAGGGCATGGACTACCTGTCCGAGGACCGCGTCGAGCTGCGCTACACCCTGCCGCTCGCCGAGATCGTCTTCGACTTCTTCGACCAGCTGAAGTCCAAGACCCGCGGCTACGCCTCGCTGGACTACGAGCCCATCGGCGAGCAGACCGCCCAGCTGGTCAAGGTCGACATCCTGCTGCACGGCGACGCGGTGGACGCCTTCTCCGCGATCGTCCACAAGGACAAGGCCTACAGCTACGGCGTGATGATGGCGGGCAAGCTCCAGAAGCTCATTCCCCGCCAGCAGTTCGAGGTGCCGATCCAGGCGGCCATCGGCTCCCGGGTGATCGCCCGCGAGACGGTCCGCGCGATCCGCAAGGACGTCCTCGCCAAGTGCTACGGCGGTGACATCTCCCGCAAGCGGAAGCTGCTGGAGAAGCAGAAGGAAGGCAAGAAGCGGATGAAGATGGTCGGCCGCGTGGAGGTCCCGCAGGAGGCCTTCATCGCCGCGCTGTCCACCGACGCCGAAGCGCCGAAGGACAAGAAGTAGCGGCAGGGCGGCGGTGACGCCCGCCGGAAGGGCCCGGGCACCCGCCCGGGCCCTTCCGGCGTTCCCGGGGCCGTTTCCGCGACTCCGGCGACCTCGGCGTTCCCTGGGCCGTCCGGGGTCGGTCGGCGGCCTCGATCCGGCGCCCAGGACGACGATCCGTCGGCCGGTGGTGGTGCCGCTCATCTCGTCGGCCTCCTCGCGAGGGCGCTCCGGCGGAGTGGAGCGCTGTTCGGGAGGGGACGGCGCGGAGAGCCGGGGGCCCGAACGACCGGAGGCGCGAACGACCGGAGGCGCGGAGGGCCGGGGCGGGAAGTCTCCGCCCCGGCCCTCCGCCGGCCGTTCGGGTGTCAGTCCACCTCGACCGCGGCCTCGGCGAACTGGGCCTGGTAGAGCCGGGCGTAGGCGCCGTCGGCGGCGATCAGCCCGTCGTGGGTGCCCTGCTCGACGATCGAGCCGTTCTCCATCACCAGGATCACGTCGGCGTCCCGGATGGTGGAGAGCCGGTGGGCGATCACGAAGCTGGTGCGGCCGGTGCGCAGCCGGGCCATGGCCCGCTGGATCAGCACCTCGGTGCGGGTGTCGACGGAGCTGGTCGCCTCGTCCAGGACCAGGATGGACGGCTGGGCGAGGAAGGCCCGGGCGATGGTGATCAGCTGCTTCTCGCCGGTGCTGACGCCGGTGCCCTCGTCGTCGATGACGGTGTCGTAGCCGTCCGGCAGGGTGCGGACGAAGCGGTCGACGTGGGCGGCCTTGGCGGCCTCGACGACCTGTTCGCGGGTGGCCGATTCGGCGCCGTAGGCGATGTTGTCGGCGATGCTGCCGCCGAACAGCCAGGTGTCCTGGAGCACCATGCCGATGCCGGAGCGCAGTTCCTCGCGGGACATGGCGGCGATGTCCACGCCGTCCAGGGTGATCCGCCCGGCGCTGACCTCGTAGAACCGCATCAGCAGGTTGACGAGGGTGGTCTTGCCGGCGCCGGTGGGGCCGACGATGGCGACGGTCTGGCCGGGTTCGACCTTGAGCGAGAGGTCCTCGATGAGCGGCTTCTCGGGGTCGTAGCGGAAGGACACGTCCTGGAAGGCGACCCGGCCGTGGACCACGTCGGGCCGTTCGGGCATGGCCGGTTCGGCGCTCTGTTCGGGGGCGTCGAGCAGCTCGAAGACGCGTTCGGCGGAGGCGACGCCGGACTGCACCAGGTTGGCCATGCTGGCGACCTGGGTGAGCGGCTGGCTGAACTGCCGGGAGTACTGGATGAACGCCTGGACGTCACCGATGGACAGCGCGCCGCTGGCCACCCGCAGGCCGCCGACGACGGCGACCAGCACGTACTGGAGGTTGCCGATCAGCATCATCGCGGGCTGGATGATGCCGGAGATGAACTGGGCCTTGTAACTCGCCTGGTAGAGCGCCTCGTTGTGCTCGCGGAAGGTTTCCGCGGACTCCTGCTGGCGCCCGAACACCCTGACCAGGGTGTGGCCGGTGTACATCTCCTCGATGTGGGCGTTCAGTTCGCCGGTGGACTTCCACTGCTGGACGAACTGCGGCTGGGCCCGCTTGCCGACCTTGGTGGCGACGACGACCGAGACGGGCACCGAGACCAGGGCGATCACGGCGAGCAGCGGGGAGATCCAGAACATCATCGCGAGCACACCGACCACGGTGAGCAGCGAGTTGACGACCTGTCCCAGGGTCTGCTGCATGGACTGGCCGATGTTGTCGATGTCGTTGGTGACCCGGCTGAGCACCTCGCCGCGCGGCTGCTTGTCGAAGTAGCTGAGCGGCAGTCGGGAGAGCTTGGCCTCGACGTCCTGGCGCAGCCGGTAGCTGGCGGCCTGGATGGCCCGGGTGGCCAGCCGGCCCTGGAAGATGCCGAAGACGGCGGAGGCGACGTAGATGCCGAGCACCCAGAGCAGGACGGTGCCGATGGCGCCGAAGTCCATGCCCTGGCCGGGGGTGAAGTCGACGGAGGAGAGCAGGTCGGCGACGCCGCCCTCGCCGTGGGCGCGCAGCCCGTCGACGACCTGGGCCTTGGTGGTGCCGGCCTGGAAGCGGGCGCCGATGACGCCGGCGAAGATCAGGTCGGTGGCGTCGCCGAGGATCTTGGGGCCGATGACGGCGCAGCCGATGCCGAGCACGCCGAGGAGCAGGACGCCGATCAGGGTGTTGCGTTCGGGGCGCAGCAGGCCGAGGACGCGCTTGCCGGAGCCCTTGAAGTCCATGGACTTCTCGGTGCCCTGGCCGCCCATGAAGCGGCCGGGGCCGGCCGGGCCGCGGCGGGCGGCGGCGGCCTGGGAGTCGCTGGGCAGTCCGGTGTCCTTCTGCGGGGCGCCGGCCTCGGGGGTGTCCTTCTTCAGGAGGTCGGCCGCCGGGGCGTCCGCGGGGGCGGGGTCTCTCGGGGCCCGGCCCTTGTCGAGGTCCGGCTGCTTTCCGGGGCTGGTCACGCCGCCTCCTGCTCGGTGAGCTGGGAGAGCACGATCTCCCGGTACGTCGGGTTGTCGGCCATCAGTTCGTGGTGGGTTCCGCTGCCGACGACGGCGCCCTCGTCGAGGACGATGATCCGGTCGGCGTCGCGGATGGTGGACACGCGCTGGGCGACGATCAGGACGGTGGCGTCGGAGGTCTCGCCGGAGAGCGCCTTGCGGAGCTTGGCGTCGGTGGCGTAGTCGAGCGCGGAGAAGGAGTCGTCGAAGAGGTAGACGGAGGGTTTGCGGACCAGGGTGCGGGCGATGGCGAGGCGTTGGCGCTGGCCGCCGGAGACGTTGCCGCCGCCCTGGGCGATGGGGGAGTCCAGGCCTTCGGGCAGCTTCTCGACGAACTCCTTGGCCTGGGCGATCTCCAGGGCGTGCCAGAGCTCCTCGTCGGTGGCGTCGGGCCGGCCGTAGCGGAGGTTGCTGGCGACGGTGCCGGAGAAGAGGTAGGGCTTCTGCGGGACGATGCCGACGCTCTCGGCGATCGCGGCGGGGGCGAGTTCGCGGACGTCCACGCCGTCGATCAGGACCTGGCCGGAGGTGGCGTCGAAGAGCCGGGGGACGAGGCCGAGCAGGGTGGACTTGCCGCTGCCGGTGGAGCCGATGATGGCGGTGGTCTCGCCGGGGCGGGCGGTGAGGTCGATGCCGCGCAGCACCGAGGCCTCGGCGCCGGGGTAGCGGAAGTCGACGTCGCGCAGTTCCAGGTTGCCGCGGCGGTTCGTCCCGGTGACGGGGGCGGCGGGCGGGACGACGCTGCTGTGGGTGCCGAGGACCTCCTCGATGCGCTCGGCGCAGACCTCGGCGCGCGGCACCATCATGAACATGAAGGTGGCCATCATGACGCTCATCAGGATCTGCATGAGGTAGGAGAGGAACGCGGTGAGCGCGCCGATCTGCATGGCGCCGCTGTCGATGCGGTGGGCGCCGAACCAGAGCACGGCGACGCTGGAGACGTTCACGACCAGCATCACGGCGGGGAACATGACGGACATCAGCCGGCCGACCTGCCGGGCGACCTGGGTGAGGTCCTCGTTGGCGCCGGCGAAGCGGGCCTGCTCCTGGTCGTCCTTGACGAAGGCGCGGATGACCCGGATGCCGGTGATCTGCTCGCGCAGGACCCGGTTCACGGTGTCGATCCGCTCCTGCATGCTGCGGAACCTGGGGCGCAGCGCGCGGACCAGCAGCACCACGACGACGCCGAGCGCGGGGATGACGGCGAGCAGCAGGCCGGACAGCGGGACGTCCTGGTTGAGCGCCATGATGATGCCGCCGACGCACATGATCGGTGCGGCGACCATGAGCGTGAAGCTCATCAGGGCGAGCATCTGGACCTGTTGGACGTCGTTGGTGGTGCGGGTGATCAGGGAGGGGGCGCCGAACTGGCCGACCTCGCGGGAGGAGAAGCTCTGCACCCGGTCGAAGACGGCGGCGCGGACGTCCCGGCCGAAGGCCATGGCGGTGCGCGCGCCGATGAAGACGGCGCCGATGGAGCAGAGGGCCTGGAGGAGGGTGACCGCGATCATCACCCCGCCGACGCGCAGGATGTAGCCGGTGTCGCCCTTGACCACGCCGTCGTCGATGATGTCGGCGTTGAGCGTCGGCAGGTAGAGCGCCGCGAGGGTGGACACCAGCTGGAGCAGCACCAGCAGGCAGATGGGTCGGGAGTACGGGCGCAGGTGCGCCCTCAGCAGTCTGATCAGCACTAGCACACTCTTGTCGTCGCCGGTCGGGTTCGCACCCCAATTCTCGGTGTTCTGTAGCGTCGTACAGGCCATTCGGCGTGTGGGAACCGGAGGTTTGCCGGGCCTTTGCCGAACGGCCGGGTGCGGCGGCGGTGGCGGGGCCGGTGGCGGGGCCGGTGCGGCACGGGCGGTGCGGCGGTGTGCCGTCGGGTGCAGCCCTCTTACGGAATGACCGGTTTCCCCCTAGGCTGCTGATTGCCCCTTTGTTACTGACCGGTACCGCTCAGGTGAACCGGGGCCCGGCGACCGCCCCCACGGACGCCGCGACAATCCCTCAGACGGCCACCCGCCACCGGAGGTCCTCGTTGAGTTCCGCGCAGTCCCTGATCGACTCCGGCAGGCCCGACCTCGTCGCCGGGCGTCCCGCTTCTGTCGCCCACCTGTTCCTGGAGCGGGTCGCCCTGACCCCGAACGCCGAGGCCTACCGCTACCCCTCGCCCGTGGACGAGCAGGCCGCCGACGGCGCGCCCGGCGCCGAGCAGTGGCGCTCGCTCACCTGGGCGCAGACCGCGACCCGGGTCAAGGCGGTGGCCGCCGGCCTGATGGCGCTCGGCATCCGTCCCGAGGACCGGGTGGCCCTGGCCTCCTCGACCCGGCTCGAATGGATCGTCGCCGACCTCGGCGCCATGTGCGCGGGCGCCGCGATCACGACCGTCTACCCGAGCACCAACGCGGACGAGACCGCGTTCATCCTCTCCGACTCCGGCTCCCGGGCGCTGTTCGCCGAGAACGCGGCCCAGCTGGCCAAGGCCGTCGAGCAGATCGACCAGCTGCCCGAGCTGCGCACCGTGATCCTCTTCGACGCGCCGGCCGGGGCCCCCGAGACCAAGGGCCTGGAGCTGCTCACCCTCGCCGAGCTGGAGGAGCGCGGCGCCCGGTACCTGGCGGAGCACCCGGACGCGGTGGAGAAGACCGTCGACGGGCTCGGCAAGGAGCAGCTGGCCACCCTCATCTACACCTCCGGCACTACGGGCCGCCCCAAGGGCGTGCGCCTGGTGCACGACTGCTGGGCGTACGAGGGCCGGGCGCAGGAGGCCAGCGGGCTGCTGGGCCCCGACGACGTGCAGTTCATGTGGCTGCCGCTGTCGCACGTGTTCGGCAAGACGCTGATCTCCGGGCAGATCGCCACCGGGCACGTGATGGCGGTGGACGGCCGGGTGGACCGGATCATCCACAACCTGCCGGCGATCCGGCCGACCATCATGGCCTCGGCGCCGCGCATCTTCGAGAAGGTCTACAACGGCATCGCCGGGAAGGCCCGGGCGGAGGGCGGCGCCAAGTACCGGATCTTCATGTGGGCGGCCAAGGTCGCCCGGGAGCACGCCCGGGCGGTCCAGGAGAGCCGGGTCGCCACCGGCACCGAGTCCGCCCCGCTGGGGCTGCGGGTGCAGCACGCGCTGGCCGACAGACTGGTGTACGCGAAGATCCGGGCGGCCTTCGGCGGCCGGTTGCGCGGCGCGGTCTCCGGCAGCGCCGCGCTCGCCCCGGAGATCGGCTACTTCTTCCTCGGCGCCGGGGTGCCGATCCTGGAGGGCTACGGACTGAGCGAGACCAGCGCCGGCTCCTGCGTGAACCGCGCGGAGGACGTGCGGATCGGCACGGTGGGCCGCCCGCTGCCCGGCACCGAGGTGCGGATCGCCGAGGACGGCGAGATCCTGCTGCGCGGCCCCGGCGTCATGCGCGGCTACCACAACCTGCCGGAGAAGACCGCCGAGGTGCTGGAGTCGGACGGCTGGTTCCACACCGAGGACATCGGCGAGCTCACCCCGGACGGCTTCCTGCGGATCACCGACCGCAAGAAGGACCTGTTCAAGACCTCCGGCGGCAAGTACGTGGCGCCCAGCGAGGTCGAGGGCAAGTTCAAGGCGGTCTGCCCGTTCGTCAGCAACATCCTGGTGATCGGCAACGGCCGCAACTACTGCACCGCGCTGATCGGCCTGGACGAGGCGGTCCTGCTGCCGTGGGCCGCCGAGCACGGCCTGGCCGGCCGGTCCTACGCCGAGCTGGCCGCCGAGCCGGCCGTGCACGAGCTGATCGAGGGCTTCGTGAAGCGGGTCAACGGCGACCTCCAGCGGTGGCAGACGATCAAGAAGTTCCACCTGCTGCCGCGCGACCTCGACATCGAGCACGGCGAGCTCACCCCGAGCCTGAAGATCAAGCGCCCGGTGGTCGAGCGGACCTACGCGGACGCGGTGACCGCGATGTACGCGGGCGCCAACGAGGCCTGAACGGCCCGCCGAAAGGGCCCGGGAGGCCCCGCCGGCGAGGTGTGAGGGGCCCGGCTCCCGTACGGCCCGCCGATTCGGTCGGGCCGTACGGGACAATGGGCTCATGCCCTCCGCACTTCCCGACGGCGAACCGGTGCCGTCCGACGGTTCCCTGCCCGCGCACGCCCTCGACGGGCTGGGCTCGCGGCCGTTCGGCTTCTACCTGCACGTGCCCTACTGCGCCAGCCGCTGCGGCTACTGCGACTTCAACACCTACACCGCCACCGAGCTGCGCTCCTCCGGGGCTGTCGCCTCGCAGGAGACGTACGCGGACAACGTGGTCGCCGAGATCCGCCTCGCCCGCAAGGTGCTGGGGGACGCGGACCTCCCGGTGCGGACCGTCTTCCTCGGCGGCGGCACCCCGACCCTGCTGCCCGCCCGCGACCTGGTGAAGATGCTCGCCGCGGTCCGCGAGGAGTTCGGGCTCGCCGAGGACGCCGAGGTCACCACCGAGGCCAACCCGGAGTCGGTGGACCCGGCGTACCTGGCCGAACTGCGCGAGGGCGGCTACAACCGGCTCTCCTTCGGCATGCAGAGCGCCCGGCCGCACGTGCTGAAGCTGCTCGACCGCCACCACACCCCGGGCCGTCCCGAGGCCTGCGTGGCCGAGGCCCGCGCGGCCGGCTTCGAGCACGTCAACCTGGACCTCATCTACGGCACCCCGGGCGAGTCCGACGACGACTGGCGGGCCTCCCTGGACGCCGCCATCGGCGCCGGTCCCGACCACGTCTCCGCGTACTCGCTGATCGTCGAGGAGGGCACCCGGCTCGCCGCCCGGGTCAAGCGCGGCGAACTGCCGATGATCGACGACGACGTGCACGCCGACCGCTACCTGATCGCCGAGGAGGCGCTCGCCGCCGCCGGCTACTCCTGGTACGAGGTGTCCAACTGGGCCACCACCCCGGAGGGCCGCTGCCGCCACAACGAGCTGTACTGGACCGGCGCCGACTGGTGGGGCGCCGGCCCCGGCGCCCACAGCCACGTCGGCGGCGTCCGCTGGTGGAACGCCAAGCACCCGGCCGCCTACGCGCAGGCCCTCGCCGAGGGCCGCACCCCGGGCCTGGGCCGGGAGGTGCTGGCCGAGGAGGACCGCCGGGTCGAGCGCATCCTGCTCGAACTGCGCCTGGTCGACGGGGTCTCCCTCGACCTGCTCACCGCCGCCGGCCGCGAGGCCGCCGACCGGGCCCTCGCCGACGGACTCCTCGCCGCCGGGCCCCACGCCCGGGGCCGCGCCGCCCTGACCCTCCAGGGGCGGCTGCTGGCGGACGCGGTGGTGCGTGACCTGGTGGACTGATTGTCGTTAACGTGGTGTCAGCCGTCGGAGGGAGCGCGCAATGACCGCCATCGATGACCGGGTGACGGGGATCTTCGAGAACCTGGAGGTCCCCGAAGGCTTCAAGGCCGAGCTCATCAGGGGGGAAATCGTGATGATGGCCAGGCCGGACATGGTCCACAACCTCATCATCCGGGCCATTCAGCATCAGACGCCGTACGCCCGGTGGAATGCCCTGACCACGCAGGACGTGGCCTTTCCCCGGGAGGCCAGTGAGCCGCAGCCGGACCTGGTCGTGTTCGAGCGCGGGGCGGCGGAGGAGAGCGGACGGCTGTTGCCCGCGCCCGCGGTCACCCTGGTGGTCGAGGTGGTCTCGAAGACCAGCGCGCACCGCGACTACCGGACCAAGCGGGAGCTCTATGCCGAGGGCCGGATTCCCGCCTACTTGGTCGTCGACCCGATCAAAGGTGTCTGCGTGCTGCTGACCGAGCCGACCCGGTTGGCCTCCGGGGAGCCGGACTACGCGGTCGAGCGGACCGCGAAGTTCGGTGACCCGATTCCGATGGACCTGCTGGGCATCACGCTCGACACCTCGGAGTTCCGGACCTACTCCTGACCCGGCAGGGCCGTGAAGTCGATCAGCTCCTCCACGCGGCCGAGCAGCGCGGGTTCCAGGTCCCGGTAGCTGTTCACCTTGGACAGGATGTGCTTCCAGGCCGCCGGGGTGTCGACCGGCCAGCCGAGGCGGCGGCAGGTGCCCTCCTTCCAGTCCTCGCCCATCGGGACGTCGGGCCAGGCGGGAATGCCCACGCTGGAGGGCTTCACGGCCTGCCAGACGTCGATGTAGGGGTGGCCGACGACCAGCACGGAGTCGCCGGTGACCCGGGCGGCGATGCGGTGCTCCTTGGTGCCGGGGAGCAGGTGGTCGACCAGGACGCCGAGGCGCCGCCCCGGGCCGGGGGCGAAGTCGGCGACGATCGCGGGCAGGTCGTCGATGCCGCGCAGGTACTCGACGACGACGCCCTCGACCCGCAGGTCGTCGCCCCAGACCCGCTCGACCAGCTCCGCGTCGTGCCGGCCCTCCACGTAGATGCGGGACTCGCGGGCCACCCGGGCGCGGGCGTTCGGGACGGCGATCGAGCCGGAGGCGGTGCGGGCCGGGGTGCGGGGCGCCGCCGGGCCGGCCGGGCGGACCAGGGTGACGACCCGGCCCTCCAGCAGGAAGCCGCGCGGCACCAGCGGGAACACCCGGTGCTTGCCGAACCGGTCCTCCAGGGTGACGGTGAACCCCTCGGCGGTCTTCTCGCAGCGCACCACCGCCCCGCAGAAGCCGGTCGAGGCCTCCTCGACCACCAGGTCCCGCTCGGCGGGCACCTCCGGGGCGGGCTGCTGCTTCTTCCACGGCGGGGTCAGGTCGGGTCCGTACTGGCGGCTGCGCATACGGGTGATCATAGGGACGGCGGACGGCCCGTCAGAGGCCCGGCGCGCCCCAGACCGGGAACCAGCGGCCGAGGTCCTTCTCCAGCCGCAGATCGTTCCCGAGCATCGCGTTGACCTGCAGCTCCAGCGGGCTGTCGCGCTTCTCCCCGCCGCCGGGCATCGGCGCGAAGGGGTAGAACGTCCCCCGCTTGTAGAGGTAGACCAGGGCCAGCGAGCGCCCCTGCGGGTCGCGGAAGGCGACCAGCGAGCAGAGCAGCTGCGGGCCGAAGCCGTTGGCCTCCAGCTCGCTGTTGACCGCGTGCAGGTCGTTCACCAGCTCCGGCAGCTCTTTGGGCCGGTGCCGGGCGAGCAGCCAGGAGTAGCCGTAGTCGTCCTTGGAGGCCTCCACCGGGACGCCGCCGCGCTCGGTGTCGGCGTCCAGCAGCGCCCGCACCTGCTGCTCGACCTGGACGAAGGCGGCTCCCTCGACGGCCGCGAAGCAGACCGAGCCGAGCCCGGTGGGGGTGAACCCGGCCCCGGCCTCCAGGGTGAGCGCGGCGGACGGCACGCCGAACAGCTGGTCGAGGTCGGGCTTGACGGGCTTGGTACGGCCGAACAGCGTGTCCAGGATTCCCACGGCGGTCCTTTCGGGACGGACGGGACGGGACGGTTTCGGGAGGACGGTTTCGGGAGGACGGTTTCGGGGCGGAAGCCTCGGGACGGAAGCCTCGGGCGGGACGGATTCGGGAGGGCCGAACGGCGGGCGTCAGCGGCCGAGCTGCTCGGAGATCCGCGCCAGCTGCTCCAGCCGCTTCTCCAGGCTCGGGTGGGTGGACAGCAGTTGCGAGGCGGTCTCCCGGGCGCTCAGCGCGGGGGCGAAGTAGAAGGCGTTGTAGGCCTGGGCCTGGCGCAGGTCCTTGCTGGGGATGGCCGCGATCTGCCCGGTCACCTTGGTGAGCGCCGAGGCCAGGGCGCTGGGCCGGCCGGTGAGCTGGGCGGCGGCCCGGTCGGCGGCGAGTTCGCGGTAGCGGGACAGCAGCCGGGTGAGCAGGAAGCTGATCGCGTAGACGACGATCGACACCAGCGGGATGATCAGCGCCAGGACGGCCGCGTTCTGGTCGTTGTTGTTGCGCCCGCCGCCCATGAACCCGCCGTACACGGCGATCCGCGTCATCGCGCCGGCGAGGACGCCGAGGAAGCCGGCGATCGTCATCACCGCGACGTCCCGGTGGGCGACGTGCGACAGCTCGTGCGCGAGGACGCCCTCCAGTTCCTCCGGTTCCAGCCGGCGCAGCAGCCCGGTGGTCACGCAGACCACCGCGTTCTGCGGGTTGCGGCCGGTGGCGAAGGCGTTCGGCATGTCGTTGTCGGCGACCGCCACCCGGGGTTTGGGCATGTCGGCCAGGGCGCAGAGCCGGTCGACGGTGCCGTGCAGCTGGGGGAACTGTTCCGGGGACACCTGGTGGGCGCCCATCGCCCGTTCGGTGATCTTGTCGCTGAACCAGAACTGGGCCACGAACAGCCCGCCGGAGATCAGGACGATCAGTGGCCAGGCGCCGCGCAGCAGCGCGATCAGCAGGCCGGTGAAACCGACGTACAGCAGCCCGATCACGAACATCGTCGCGACCATGCGGCCGGTCAGGCCGCGGTCGGGCGCGAAACGGGTGTGCTGGCCCGAGCTCGACATCGCTTGCTCCTCCGTTCGCCGTCGCTTTCGATGCTGCCACCCGGACGGCCTCCCGGCACCACCCCGGCGCCGGGGAATCGAACCGCCGGGGCCGCGCGGGCCGTGTCCGGAACTGCGGGGAGGATCACGCCGGTCGGGCCGTTCCTGCCGTAGGACCCGGGCCTTACACTGGCAGGTACGGTTTTGGCACTCGGCTGTTCAGAGTGCCAGGGCCGAGGGACTCCCCGCAGGGGCCCGCCGCAGCAAGGGAAGCAGTCGGAACAACGTGCGAAGACGGAGGTGCGTGCCCCATGGCCGGTGAGGTCCGCCAGCTGGACGAACGCAAGCTCGCCGTGCTCCGCGCCATCGTGCAGGACTACGTGGGCACCGAGGAGCCGGTCGGCTCCAAGGCCCTGGTGGAGCGGCACAACCTCGGCGTCTCCCCGGCGACCGTCCGCAACGACATGGCGGGGCTGGAGGAGGAGGGTTACATCCACCAGCCGCACACCAGCGCCGGCCGCATCCCGACCGACAAGGGGTACCGCCTCTTCGTCGACAAGCTCGCCGAGATCAAGCCGATGAGCGCCCCCGAGCGCCGGGCCATCCGGCACTTCCTGGACGGCGCGGTCGACCTGGACGACGTGGTCGCCCGTACGGTGCGGCTGCTCGCCCAGCTGACCCGGCAGGTCGCGGTGGTGCAGTACCCCTCGCTGACGCGTTCCACCGTCCGGCACATCGAGCTGGTGGCGCTGGCCCCGGCGAAGGTGATGCTGGTCCTGATCACCAACACCGGCCGGGTCGAGCAGCGGATGGTCGACTGCCCGGGCTCGGTCGGCGAGACGGTGCTGGCCGACCTGCGGGCCCGGATCAACGCGGGAGCCGCCGGCCGGCGCCTCCCGGAGGTCCCGGGGCTGCTGGAGGAGTTGCCGGCGCTGTTCGACCAGGCCGACCGGCCGACCGTCAGCACGGTCCTGGCGACCCTGTTCGAGACGCTCGCCGAGCAGAACGAGGAGCGGATCATGCTGGCCGGCACGGCCAACCTGACCCGCTTCGGGCACGACTTCCCGCTCACCATCCAGCCGGTGCTGGAAGCCCTGGAGGAGCAGGTCGTCCTGCTCCGCCTCCTGGGTGAGACCGCGGACGCCGCGATGACGGTCCGGATCGGGCGCGAGAACGCCTACGAGGGGCTGAATTCCACCTCGGTCGTTTCGGTCGGCTACGGTTCGGGCGACGAGAGCGTGGCGAAGCTGGGTGTGATCGGTCCGACCCGGATGGACTACCCGGGCACAATGGGGGCGGTGCGAGCGGTGGCGCGGTACGTGGGCCAGATCCTGGCCGAGTCCTAGCAAGGCCGCCGTTAGAGTTCTAACGGTGGCGTCCAGTCGCAGCACTACTACAGGCGGAACAAGCGGAGCATTTGGTGGCCACGGACTACTACGCGGTACTCGGCGTCCGACGGGATGCGGGGCAGGACGAGATCAAGAAGGCGTTCCGGCGCCTGGCACGCGAACTGCACCCGGACGTCAACCCGGACCCGAAGACGCAGGAGCGGTTCAAGGAGATCAACGCCGCCTACGAGGTGCTCTCCGATCCGCAGAAGCGCCAGGTCTACGACCTCGGCGGGGACCCGCTGTCCCCGGGCGGAGGCGGTGCGGGCGGCTTCGGCGCCGGCGCGGCGGGCTTCGGCTTCTCCGACATCATGGACGCCTTCTTCGGCGCCGCGGCCGGGCAGCGCGGCCCGCGCTCGCGCACCCGCCGCGGCCAGGACGCCATGATCCGGCTGGAGATCACCCTGGAGGAGGCCGCTTTCGGCACCACCAAGGAGCTCCAGGTCGACACCGCCGTCACCTGCACCACCTGCAGCGGCGAGGGCGCGGCCCCCGGCACCTCCGCGCAGACCTGTGACATGTGCCGCGGCAAGGGCGAGGTCTCCCAGGTCACCCGGTCCTTCCTGGGCCAGGTCATGACCTCCCGCCCCTGCCCGCAGTGCCAGGGCTTCGGCACCGTCGTGCCGACCCCGTGCCCGGAGTGCGCCGGCGACGGCCGCGTGCGCGCCCGCCGCACCCTGACCGTCAAGATCCCGGCCGGTGTCGACAACGGCACCCGGATCCAGCTGGCCGGCGAGGGCGAGGTCGGCCCCGGCGGCGGCCCGGCCGGCGACCTCTACGTCGAGATCGCCGAGACCACCCACGCCATCTTCCAGCGGCGCGGGGACGACCTGCACTGCACCGTCACCATCCCGATGACGGCGGCCGCGCTCGGCACCCAGGTGCCGCTGCAGACCCTGGACGGCCTGGAGGAGGTCGACATCCGGCCCGGCACCCAGTCCGGCCAGTCGATCCCGCTGCACGGCCGGGGCATCACCCACCTGCGCGGCGGCGGCCGGGGCGACCTGATAGTGCACGTCGAGGTGAAGACCCCCAGCAAGCTCGACGCCGAGCAGGAGGAACTGCTGCGCCGCCTCGCGGTGCTGCGCGGCGAGGAGCGGCCGTCCGGCCAGTTCGCGCCGGGCCAGCAGGGCCTGTTCTCCCGGCTGAAGGACGCCTTCAACGGCCGGTAGTCGTCCGCGGAGGGGTGCCGGGGGAGGATCCCCGGCACCCCTTCGGTGTTCCCGTCCCACTCCCGGAGGTTCCCCCGTCATGACCGCGCCCGTCTTCTTCGTCGAGACCGAGCGGATCGCCACCGCCGTGCCCGGGGCCGTGGTGCGTCTGGACGGCCCGGAGGGGCGGCACGCGGCCGCGGTCAAGCGGCTGACGCCGGGCGAGGCGGTGACCCTGGCCGACGGGCTCGGGCTCGGGGTGGACGGCACGGTGGCCGAGGTGCTCGGCAAGGACGAGATCGACGTGACGGTCGCCGCCGTGCGCCGGGAGCCGGAGCCCGCGCCGCGGATCGTGGTCGTCCAGGCGCTGCCCAAGGGCGACCGCGGCGAGCTGGCCGTGGAGACGATGACCGAGGTCGGCGTGGACGTGGTGATCCCGTGGTCCGCCTCGCGCTGCATCACCCAGTGGAAGGGCGACCGCGGCGCCAAGGCGCTCGCCAAGTGGCGGGCCACCGCCCGGGAGGCGGGCAAGCAGTCCCGCCGGCTGCGCTTCCCCCTGGTCCGGGACGTGATGACCACCCGGCAACTGGTGCCGGTGCTGATGGAGGCCGCGTTCGCCGCCGTGCTGCACGAGGAGGGCGCCGAGCCGCTGGCGCACGCCGGGCTGCCGCGGGGCGGGGACATCGTGCTGGTGGTCGGCCCGGAGGGCGGGGTCTCCCCGGAGGAGCTGGCGGCCTTCGCCGAGGCGGGCGCGAAGCCGTACCGGCTGGGCCCCTCGGTGCTGCGCACCTCCACCGCCGGGGTGGCCGCCGGCGCGCTGCTGCTCGGGCGCACCGGCCGCTGGTCGTAGCGCCCCG
Organism: Kitasatospora sp. NPDC036755; assembly: GCF_040636595.1. Lineage (NCBI taxonomy): Bacteria > Bacillati > Actinomycetota > Actinomycetes > Kitasatosporales > Streptomycetaceae > Kitasatospora > Kitasatospora sp. NPDC036755. The sequence continues at coordinate 1,043 of NZ_JBEZUT010000042.1, read as the reverse complement.
GGCCGCCCCGGGGGCCGCTGTCCGGGGCCGCTGTCCGGGCCGCGTAGCAGCCGTCCGCGGGCGGCGCCGGGAGTCTGCGGAAAACGGCGCGGATCGTACGCGCACCTGCCTAGGCTGACCGGGTGACGGACTCCCTGAGCACCCCTCCGAACGCCTACCTCCGCCATCCCCACCTGCACGGTGACCTGGTCTCCTTCGTCGCCGAGGACGATCTCTGGCTCGCTCCGCTGGACGGCGGCCGGGCCTGGCGGCTGACGGCGGACCACCTGCCGGTCCACCACCCGAGGTTCTCCCCGGACGGGCGGCACCTCGCCTTCACCTCCACCCGGGACGGCGCCCCCGAGGTGCACGTGGTGCCGGTGGACGGCGGCCCCTCGCGCCGGCTCACCCACTGGGGCAGCCACCAGACCCGGGTGCTGGGCTGGACGCCCGACGGCCGTCCGATCGCGGCCACCGCCGCCGGCGAGGCGAGCTCCCGCCGCACCTGGGCGCACGCCGTGCCGCTGGACGGCGGCGAGCCGCGGCGGCTGCCGTACGGGCCGGTCGGCGGGCTCGCCTTCGAGCCGGGCGGTGACCGCGTGCTGCTGAGCAGCGTCAACGGCCGCGACCCGGCCTGGTGGAAGCGGTACCGGGGCGGGCGGGCCGGCAAGCTGTGGCTCGGCCGGGACGAGTTCGCCCGGGTCCACGCGGAGCTGGACGGGCAGCTGGACTCGCCGCTCTGGGTGGCCGGGCCCCTCCTGCCCGATGGCGGGCGGGGCGGGAGGATCGCCTTCCTGTCCGACCACGAGGGCGTCGGCGAGCTGTGGTCCAGCCGCCCGGACGGCAGCGACCTGCGCCGCCACACCGCCGACCCGGACGGCTTCTACGCCCGGGGCGCCGCCACCGACGGCACCCGGGTGGTCTTCCACCGGGCCGGGGACCTCTGGCTGCTGGACGACCTGGAGGGCGCCGCGCCGCGCCGCCTGGACGCCGGGAGACCCCGGTCGAGCTCTCCTTCGACCAGATCCAGAAGAACTAGTTCGTACGGTCTTCGGATTCGGGGC